>NZ_JADJDD010000011.1:0-143689 GCF_016702885.1 Candidatus Villigracilis vicinus | reverse complement strand
TGCGCTGGGGTGGGGACGGCGAAGCCGTCCAACCAGAAAAATGCTAAGGCGTAGGAAACAGATTGAGATTCGTCCAGAATCCCCAGCGTCAGGTGCACGCTATGTTGGACGAACTGCTAGCTATAGGGATTACGATATTGATTATAGCTTTAAAATAAAGAGAGGTCACGACTTGGAGAGAGAGCAAGGCAAATAAAAGAAGAGAGAAGAAGAAAAGTGAAGGGAGAAAAAGAGAATGGAGAGGGGGAAAACAAGAAGCAGGCAAAATCCACCCACCCCGCGAACGGGCGAACAAGAAAAAGGGAGTCAAGTAAAGGCAAGTTTCCATGAGGAGAAGAAACCAAGCACGGCATGGAAGAACAAACGCCAACCAAAGACAGGACCAAACTCACGAACGGGCAACATCAAACCTTTGCCACAGAACTTGCAAAGACGCGGGTCATCATCGGAACCAGTGATCTTTTGAACCAATCGAGGAACTTCAACTTGAGGATGGCGGGCAATTCAAAAGGTTCACCCAGAACACGGCGGGCATGTTGGAGTTTGAGACGTAAACCAGCATTGTGCAAGCCAAAATGGCGGACACGGACAAAGCCATCAGGGAGGACATGAGAAAGGAAACGGCGAATGAACTCGAAGACATGCAGGGTCATGAGTTTCTCTTTGCCATCGTCGCGATTGTCGAAATACTTGAAGGTGACGGTGTCTTTGCCAAGGGCAACAATGCGGTGATTGGAAATGGCAATGCGGAAGATGTAGCGACCGAGATATTCGAGCAGCTTCTCTTTGTCGTAGAGCGGAGGCTGGATATAGACCTCCCAGTTTTTGGACAAGCCTTGTTGCAACATATCCTGAACATCAAGAGCGCCATCATTGGTGTTGAGTTTGTCGTCTGCCCAAAGTTTGGCGATTTCAAAACAGAAGCGGTTGCGGAACATATTGGAAAGCAGGAGGGCGGGGAAGAGAAACTTGTGAGAAGCAGGATTCCAGGAATAGCCAGTAGGGGATGAGACAAGCGCGCCACCCGTAACGATGAAATGGATATGCAAATGCTCCTGCATAGTCTGCCCCAAGTGTGCATGACCATTGAAAAGCCAATGTCACCGCCGAGATACTTCTGACCGAACTCTTTTAATAACTGAGCGGCAACATCGATGAAGAGATTGAAGAGTAGTTTCTGATTGAAGGTAACCAGTGGATTGAAAACATGGTCAATGGTGAAGACGACATGGAAATAATGGATGGGCAGGATCCATTTCTTTTGGTCTTCGAGCCACTGAGCTTTCTCGAAAGCCCCACACTGGGGACAGTGTCGATTCTTTCAAGCCTTGTAGTGAAACTCCCAATTCTTGCATTCAAAACAAATCTTTACGACACCGCCAAGAGCGGGCGTGCGACAATCTAAAATCGCACTGACAGCTTTCGATTGCTCATACGAAAGCCGATGAGACATTTTATATTCGCCAATATGTTTGCGGAGGATGTGAGCCACATCCAATTTCACCCCTGACTGTTGCATAGTTGTATATCACCTATAGTTGTGCGAGGTTCGTCCAACGGTTTGCGTTACCTGCGCTGGGGCGGGGACGGCGAAGCCGTCCAACCAGAAAAATGCTAAGGCGTAGGAAACAGATTGAGATTCGTCCAGAATCCCCAGCGTCAGGTGCACGCTATGTTGGACGAACTGCTAGCTATAGGGATTACGATATTGATTATAGCTTTAAAATAAAGAGAGGTCACGACTTGGAGAGAGAGCAAGGCAAATAAAAGAAGAGAGAAGAAGAAAAGTGAAGGGAGAAAAAGAGAATGGAGAGGGGGGAAAACAAGAAGCAGGCAAAATCCACCCACCCCGCGAACGGGCGAACAAGAAAAAGGAGTCAAGTAAAGGCAAGTTTCCATGAGGAGAAGAAACCAAGCACGGCATGGAAGAACAAACGCCAACCAAAGACAGGACCAAACTCACGAACGGGCAACATCAAACCTTTGCCACAGAACTTGCAAAGACGCGGGTCATCATCGGAACCCGAAATCTTTTTGAACCAATCGAGGAACTTCAACTTGAGGATGGCGGGCAATTCAAAAGGTTCACCCAGAACACGGCGGGCATGTTGGAGTTTGAGACGTAAACCAGCATTGTGCAAGCCAAAATGGCGGACACGGACAAAGCCATCAGGGAGGACATGAGAAAGGAAACGGCGAATGAACTCGAAGACATGCAGGGTCATGAGTTTCTCTTTGCCATCGTCGCGATTGTCGAAATACTTGAAGGTGACGGTGTCTTTGCCAAGGGCAACAATGCGGTGATTGGAAATGGCAATGCGGAAGATGTAGCGACCGAGATATTCGAGCAGCTTCTCTTTGTCGTAGAGCGGAGGCTGGATATAGACTTCCCAATTTTTGGACAAGCCTTGTTGCAACATATCCTGAACATCAAGAGCGCCATCATTGGTGTTGAGTTTGTCGTCTGCCCAAAGTTTGGCGATTTCAAAACAGAAGCGGTTGCGGAACATATTGGAAAGCAGGAGGGCGGGGAAGAGAAACTTGTGAGAAGCAGGATTCCAGGAATAGCCAGTAGGGGATGAGACAAGCGCGCCACCCGTAACGATGAAATGGATATGCAAATGCTCCTGCATAGTCTGCCCCCAAGTGTGCATGACCAACGAAAAGCCAATGTCACCGCCGAGATACTTCTGACCGAACTCCTTTAACAATCGAGCGGCGACATCAATGAAGAGATTGAAAAGTAGTTTCTGATTGAAGGTAACCAGTGGATTGAAAACATGGTCAATGGTGAAGACGACATGGAAATAATGGATGGGCAGGATCCATTTCTTTTGGTCTTCGAGCCACTGAGCTTTCTCGAAAGCCCCACACTGGGGACAGTGTCGATTCTTTCAAGCCTTGTAGTGAAACTCCCAATTCTTGCATTCAAAACAAATCTTTACGACACCGCCAAGAGCGGGCGTGCGACAATCTAAAATCGCACTGACAGCTTTCGATTGCTCATACGAAAGCCGATGAGACATTTTATATTCGCCAATATGTTTGCGGAGGATGTGAGCCACATCCAATTTCACCCCTGACTGTTGCATAGTTGTATATCACCTATAGTTGTGCGAGGTTCGTCCAACGGTTTGCGTTACCTGCGCTGGGGCGGGGACGGCGAAGCCGTCCAACCAGAAAAATGATAAGGCGTAGAAAACTGATTGAGATTCGTACAGAATCCCCAGCGTCAGGTGCACGCTTTGTTGGACGTGCTTGCTATAGGAATTACGTTTTTGATTATAGCTTAAAATAAAGAGAGGTCACGACTTGGAGAGAGAGCAAGGCAAATAAAAGAAGAGAGAAGAAGAAAAGTGAAGGGAGAAAAAGAGAATGGAGAGGGGGAAAACAAGAAGCAGGCAAAATCCACCCACCCCGCGAACGGGCGAACAAGAAAAAGGGAGTCAAGTAAAGGCAAGTTTCCATGAGGAGAAGAAACCAAGCACGGCATGGAAGAACAAACGCCAACCAAAGACAGGACCAAACTCACGAACGGGCAACATTAAACCTTTGCCACAGAACTTGCAGGTGCGCGGGTCATCGTCGGAACCAGTGATCTTTTTGAACCAATCGAGGAACTTCAACTTAAGGATGGCGGGCAATTCAAAAGGTTCACCCAGAACACGGCGGGCATGTTGGAGTTTGAGACGTAAACCAGCATTGTGCAAGCCAAAATGGCGGACACGGACAAAGCCATCAGGGAGGACATGAGAAAGGAAACGGCGAATGAACTCGAAGACATGCAGGGTCATGAGTTTCTCTTTGCCATCGTCGCGATTGTCGAAATACTTGAAGGTGACGGTGTCTTTGCCAAGGGCAACAATGCGGTGATTGGAAATGGCAATGCGGAAGATGTAGCGACCGAGATATTCGAGCAGCTTCTCTTTGTCGTAGAGCGGAGGCTGGATATAGACCTCCCAATTTTTGGACAAGCCTTGTTGCAACATATCCTGAACATCAAGAGCGCCATCATTGGTGTTGAGTTTGTCGTCTACCCAAAGTTTGGCGATTTCAAAACAGAAGCGGTTGCGGAACATATTGGAAAGCAGGAGGGCGGGGAAGAGAAACTTGTGAGAAGCAGGATTCCAGGAATAGCCAGTAGGGGATGAGACCAACGCACCACCCGTAACGATGAAATGGATATGCAAATGCTCCTGCATAGTCTGCCCCCAGGTGTGCATGACCAACGAAAAGCCAATGTCACCGCCGAGATACTTCTGACCGAACTCCTTTAACAATCGAGCGGCGACATCAATGAAGAGATTGAAGAGGAGCTTCTGATTGAAGGCAACCAGTGGATTGAAAACATGGTCGATGGTGAAGACGACATGGAAATAATGGATGGGCAGGATCCATTTCTTTTGGTCTTCGAGCCACTGAGCTTTCTCGAAAGCCCCACACTGGGGACAGTGTCGATTCTTTCAAGCCTTGTAGTGAAACTCCCAATTCTTGCATTCAAAACAAATCTTTACGACACCGCCAAGAGCGGGCGTGCGACAATCTAAAATCGCACTGACAGCTTTCGATTGCTCATACGAAAGCCGATGAGACATTTTATATTCGCCAATATGTTTGCGGAGGATGTGAGCCACATCAAATTTCACCCCTGACTGTTGCATAGTTGTATATCACCTATAGTTGTGGCACCAACGGCTTCAAAATACTTCACCAACTTCTCATAGAACGGATGCGCCGTGATCGTTGCACTATCCCCAATCACCACCAACTTACGCCGGGCACGCGTCAGAGCGACGTTCATGCGGCGCGTATCGGCGAGGAAGCCCACATCACCGTCACGGTTCGAGCGTACCAGGCTCACGATAACCGCTTCTTTCTCGCGTCCTTGAAAACCGTCCACGCTATCGATCTCTAATTCGCTCAAGCTGCCGTCCCTGGCGGCGGTTTTGGATAACTTCTGACGTAACAACTTGACCTGCGCTGAATACGGAGAAATGACCGCGATATCTTCGGCTGAAATGCCATGATCGATTATCTCGTTAACTTTTTTAATCACCAACTCCGCCTCAAGCGGGTTGAGTCGACTCTCACCATCCGGCTCTGGTTCTTCGTCGTAGCTGGCGCCTGCTGTGTCGATGAAGTGGATGGCGCACTCTGTCAGCGGCGACGAACTCACATGCGGCAGATCAACCAACAGCGCAGAACGAACCGACTCATCCGCTTGCAAATGCCCATCATAGAAAGCATCCGAAGAAAAATTCATAATGTCGGCATGCATGCGGTATTGCACATCCAACAGCTTGCGCGGACCACCCTCATTAAGCAGGCGCTCCATCAAACTGATATTGAATCCGCCGCGCGCCGCTTCGGGCGAAACCACAGTAGGCGGAAGTTGACACGGGTCACCCGCCAACACCAGCCGTTGCGCATATTGGATCGGGATCCACGCCGCAGGCTCGGTACATTGACTCGCCTCATCCATGATGCACCAATCGAAATGTTTTCCCCCCAGGCGCTCACGGTCGAGCCCGGTGGCAGTCGCGCAAATGATGCGCGCCTTGATCAAAATACCCGAAGTGATCTGCTCCTCGATCTGCCGCGCCTCGCGCAGCATCTCTTTGGCTTCATCGCGCATGGCTTGCTTCTCACCGCGCTCCGGTTTGGCGCGCGTATATTTAAAAGATTGATCGCGCAAGGCGTACGCATCCCGCGTGAGTTTATTGGCGATCTTGTTATCAGGGTGATGCTCCACCAACAGGTCGAGCGTATGCGCGCGCAGCTCCGGCGTCACCCGCGCCGGGTGCCCCAACCGAATGGCATGTTCGCCCGCTGCAATTAATTTCTCAAGCAAATTATCTACAGCCAAATTGCTCGAAGCCACAGCCAGCACACTTTGCCCGCGCCGCGTAATTTGCTTGATCAACTCCACCAGCGTCGTAGTTTTCCCTGTCCCCGGCGGACCATGCAAGATGGCAACATCTTCGGCGCTCAAAGCGAATTGCACTGCTTCGATCTGTGAAGCATTCAAGTTTTTATTGAACACATTCAACGGCTCGCTTTTCTCAAAGAGCGCACCGGCATTCCCGATCAATACATCCCGCAAAATTTCAAGCCGCGAATTGCCGCTTGCCGCCCGCGCCGCCTCCATGGCTTGCCGCTGACGAAAGCGCGCGATCTCATCCGAAGCTCGGTCGATCCGAAAAGTCGGCTTCTCGGCTTCGGTCTCAATGAATTGATTCAACGCCACCTGGATCGCATCTCTACGGATCGCACTGACGATTCCCCGCCAACCGTTCTCTTCATTATTAGATGAAGTGCCGCGGCTCTCTTCTGAAACGATCACTGGGCTGCCCACTCCAAGACTTGTCCACGGCAGGGGCAGAGTCTCATTACGCTTGCCGAACCCCAGCAGAAAATGCCCCCCCAAACCAAACCCCTCCTCGCGGATCACCAGGTTAACGATGCTATTCCCCGTCGCCTCCGCCTCGGCAGGCGAGAACTTAACCCTTTCACGCAACGCCTCCTTTTTCTCGGCTTCGGCTTCAAGGTCTAACAACAGGGCAAGATTCCCAAAATACTGCGTCGGTGAAATTTTCATGGCAAATTATTTTACTCCCTCCTATTTCGCGCCCATGCGGTGCAACGAATGTTCGAACGCGGCGTATCCGTCGGCAAAGTCCGCGAGGCGTTGAAAGCCGAAGATGTCATCGAAGACTACACCTCCGAAATGCCCGAGCCCAGCCGCTTATTATTCGGCACGCAAGGCAGGCGCCCCTTCCACGTCGTCACCTCCGAAAACGACAAGCACACCACCATCATCACCGTCTACCTGCCTTCTCCCGACAAATGGAAAAAAGACTCACGGAGCCGTCGATGATCTGTGTCGTATGCCGAGAGTCCCACACCGTGAGCGGATTTTCCTCCATCAGCTTTGCACGCGACGAATTTCGGGCAGTCGTGCATCAAGTCCCTGCGCAGGTCTGCCCCGCCTGTGGCGAATCCTTTTTAGATGAAGCCACCACCATCGACCTCTTGAAGAGGGTCGAGCAAATTTTAGAAGAAGGCGTACTGGACGTCGTTCACGATTACGCATCTCTCCTCTCCCTTTGGGAGAGGGCAGGGTGAGGGCACTATGCTCAAACCAAATTTTTATAAAGATAGTTTTTTGATTTTGGCATTGTGTATTACTGCCTGTACAACGGCTCCTGCTTCACCCACTGCCACCCTCCCTCCACCCATCGTAACGGTGATTCACCCAACCGAAACGCACACACCAACCTCCACGCCGCAAGTGACACCCACCGCCACAGCCTTGCCGCATCTCATGTATCCCTACACCATTGCGGGCTTGCGTGAACGTCAATTCGAAGGCGGAGTCATCGAGATCGGCGCACGTATCGCCTTCAACGATCAATTCAGCAGTTATCTCATCTCTTATCCGTCAGACGGGTTGCGTATCACTGGCGTGTTAAACCTTCCGGCAGGGGAGGGGAGCTTTCCCGTCATCGTCATGAACCACGGTTTTTATCCGCGCAGTGAATACACCTCAGGCGACGGCTCACAGCGTGCCGCAGAATATCTAGCGCAACGCGGCTATATCACTATCTCGTCCGATTACCGCACCTGGGGCACTTCTGACTTTGGCGTTTCCTTCTTCCACACCGGCTTGGTTGCAGATGTCATGAACCTGCTTGCCTCCCTTGATTCCATCCCGCAGGCTGATGTCTCACGCATCGGCATGTGGGGACATAGCATGGGCGGCGGCATCACGACCAAAATCCTCACGCTCAATTCTCCTGTGCGAGCGGCGGTCTTATACGCACCCAACTCCGCCGACGATGCCGACCTGATCGCGCGCTGGGGCTATGGCTGCATTGGCGATATCGCCGCCGGTGAGCTGCTCGAAACCTGCAACTCGGCAGATGTGCTTCCCGAGTCGCTCCCAGCGCAGGTCATTGCCGCTTATAAAGAATCAGCTCAAAGCGCAGAGCGGATGCGCGAGGTCGCTCCGTTCTATCACTTGGACCTCGTCTCAGTCCCGGTACAGATCCACATCGGTTCTGCCGACGGCGATTACATCGGCTCGACTCCGCCAGAATGGTCGTATAAATTAAATCAAGGTCTGCTCGACGCAAACAAAGATGTTGAAATGTTCGTCTACCAAAATCAACGCCACTCCTTCACCGGCGACGCCTGGACTCTGTTCATGGATCGCGCCGTCGCATTTTTTGATGAGAACTTAAAATAAGCGCTTGGACTCCTAAAGTTCTACTTCAGGAAATTCTGAGCCTACAAGCTCAATTGGTGATATATGAAAAAAATTACTCTTATCCTTATTTCTATAATTATTTCTGCCTGTAGCAGCACAGCCCCCGCTACACCTGTCATACCAGAATTGGTTGTCACGATTGTCCAGCCCACCTCTGTACCGACCAAAATTCCGCAGCCCACTGCCACCCTCACCACCGAGCAGGCAATGCAGCCATACACCATTGCGGGGTTACGTGAACGTGAATACGAAAGCGGCACCATCAAGCGCGGCGAACCCGTGTTGGAAACCGATAACTTTACCCGCTATCTCATCTCATACCCAAGTGATGGGCTGACCATCACTGGCGTTTTGCAAATTCCAAAAGTGGGCGAGTCGCCTTATCCGGTCATCGTCATGAACCACGGATTTTTCTCGCGCTACATCTATAACTCTGGCGACGGCACCGACCGCGCCGCCGAATTCCTCAATCGCCGCGGCTATCTCACCATTTCATCCGATTATCGCAGTTGGGGCGATTCAGACACCGATGTCAGCCTCTTCTACTCCGGGCTTGCCATCGATGTCATCAACCTAATGAACGCGCTTCCGTCCATCCCCGAAGCCGACACACAGCGCATTGGCATGTGGGGGCATAGTATGGGCGGCGGCATCACCGCCAAAGTCCTCACCATCGACTCGCGTGTCAAAGCGGCTGTCTTATACTCATCTGTCAGCGCCGATTTTGCCGACGTGATCGGGCGTTGGGGTCCCGGCTGTGTTGGGGATGTGCTGGTGGGCGAAGCGACGTTCGGTTGCAACTCTTCGGATATCATCCCATTGAGTCTGCCCGCCGATCTCAGCGCCTCCTACTTTGACGCGACAACGGATCCTGTAATGCTGGAAGCGGTTTCCCCGATCTATCATTTTGAAACCGTCACCGCCTCTGTCCAGGTCGTATACGGTACCGAAGACGGCAAAACCTCCGCAGGCACCCCGCCTGAGTGGTCACAGAAAATGTATGCTGCCTTTGTCGATGCCGGCGTCGAGGCGGAAATATTTGGCTACGAGGGCGAAGAACATTCCTTCATCGGCGACCCGTGGTTCGTGTTCATGGCAAAGACACAGTTGTTCTTTGATAAGCATGTGAAGTAGTAATAGACGATCCGTAATAAATCAATCGAAACGAGACTTCATGACAGAAACATCATCGCACCTCCCAGATAATAAAGTCCTTGCCGCTTTTATTCTGGTCATTCTGCTGGGCGGCTCGAACTCGGTTGCCATCCGTTTCAGTAATCTGGAACTCGCCCCATTCTGGGGTGCCTTTCTGCGTTTTGCCCCCGCCGCCTTCGTCTTCTGGATGATCTTCCTCGTCAGAAAAATGGAATTACCCAGCCTGCGCGATTCATCCGTGATCGCTCTGAACGGATTTCTCTCCAGCGGCGCGAGCTTTGCTTTGTTGTATTGGGCGTTGCAAACTGTGCCAGTCAGTCTTGCCACTGTTGTGATCTCCACCAGCCCATTGTTCACCCTCACATTGGCGGTTTTGCATCGGCTGGAAAAATTCCGTGTGCAGGCACTGATCGGCGGCATCATAGCATTTGCCGGGATAGCGATCGCCGTCAACGCCCAGCCCGGCAGCGTGGAATTTTTGCCCGGCATCTTTGCCTTGGTTGCAAGCGCCTTGATTGCCGCAGAAGGCAACGTCATTTTTAAAATGGTCTCCCTGAAAAGTGACCCGATCATCATTAATGCGTTATCAATGAGTTCCGGGGCTTTGTTTTTAGTTTCTGCTTCTTTTTTTGCACATGAAGCCTGGGTTTTGCCCTCTGCACCGAAAGTATGGGGCGCTCTGGTCTATCTCATTCTGGGCGGCTCGGTGGTGATGTTCTACATGTTCGTTTACGTCCTCTCCAAATGGACGGCATCTGCGGCGTCTTATGCCATTCTTTTCTTCCCGCTCATCGCCACCTCTCTGGCTGCCTGGCTGGCAAAAGAGACAGTCACTCTGCCTTTCATTCTGGGCGGGTTGCTCGTGCTTCTTGGGGTGTGGGTGGGAGCCTTTTATAAGAAAACTGGCTCTTGACGCGCCTTTGCGATTGTCATAAAATTTCTTTAATATCTTATTCCACGAAAGGAGGCTCGAAAACATGCAAGCTATCTTAGTATCCACAGTTCAATTGTTTAGCGCGCCTCCGTGTGAGTTGATGTAGTTTCGACTATCTCAAACCCTCAACCGCAGGCGTGCTCCGCCTGCGGTTTTTATTTAAACCCCGTCCACCCCAGACCGCAGGAGAGTTCTTTCTGTGGTCTTTTGTTTAACATACGATAAGGCAGTCACTGACAATGAATACAAATAACGACCTGTACGAACTTTTTGATGATCTGGATGATGAAGAAAAACTGAATACCACCCTGGAATCTGGGAAGCGGCGTCCGCGCACTACGGGGAAGCATCCCAAAAGTCTATCCGCGGCAGACAGGCTTTTCAAGCACAAGCAGGACGATTCGCGCACTACATTTAAGTTCACCTACAAAGCTGCCCGTTTTGAGGAATGGTGGCTGCTTGAGTCGCTGGGTGCGTTCTATGAGCACAAATGGATCTCGGATGTCTTGCGCAGGGTCAAAGGCGGAAAAGAAGCCTCGGTATACCAGTGCAAGCCCGGCGTCGAGGTGGATGCGCCGCTGCTGGCTGCCAAGATCTACCGTCCGCGCTCACTGCGCAATCTTAAGAATGACCAGCAATACCGCGTCGGTCGCCATGATATTGACGAAGACGGTCACGCTTTATGGAAGGAAGCCGACATCAATGCCATTGCCAAGCGTACAAGCTATGGTGAAGAAGTGCGCCACCAATCCTGGATCGCGTACGAATTCGTCACCATGGAAAAGTTCTTTGAAGCCGGCATGGACGTGCCCAAGCCGTATGCCAAAGAGAAGAATTCCATCCTGATGGAATTCATTGGCGATGCCGCCACTGCTGCACCAGCATTGAGCGGCATATCCCTGGACCGCGACGAGGCAAAGCCGTTATTCGAGCGCGTCGTCCGCAACATTGATATTATGCTCTCACTGGATCGTATCCACGGTGATCTTTCGGCATATAACATTCTCTATTGGCAGGGTGAGATCAAGTTCATTGATTTCCCGCAGGTGGTTTTTCCCGAATCGAACCCGTCTTCATGGGGCATCTTTCAACGTGACGTAACCCGTATCTGTCAGTATTTTTCCGCACAGGGTGTCCGTACTGATGCCCGCAAACTCGCCGCAGACTTGTGGACTTCACACGGGCATCGCGTGTTTGAAAAGGTGGACCCAAAATATCTTGACCCGAACGACCCCAATGATCGCAAGTTGTGGGATCAGCAGAGATAGGAGCGTCTTCCTTGATTTCTTTAAATGCGCATAGGCATAATATAACTACTTAGTTTACAAAACATTCTTCGTCCCAAATAAACTTCCCTCTCTCCCAGCGGGTGAGGGGGAGAGGTGCATTGAGCCCGCCGGAATAGCGAGGGTCTCCGACGAAATACGAGCTTAATGTTTTTTCTTTGCGCCTCTGCGTCTTTGCTTTAATTTTTTTGTGCAAAGCGTTCAATATGGCTACGTAGGTCTTTCTTCTTTTCTCATTTGCCCTTCCTCAATTACAATTAACCACAGGAGATCATTTATGAACAACGTCCGCCCGCAATTGAAATTGATGAACGAAGAACAAGTGCAGGAAGCCCATAAAAATGTTTTGCGAGTGTTGAGCGAAACCGGCGTGCGCGTCGACTCGCCAGAGATCTTGCAGATGCTCGAGTGGAAATTAGGGTTGAAATCCCAGGACCGTATCATCAAATTCCCGCCAGCCGTTGTGGAAGAGGCGATCAAGTCTGCACCCAAGACGATCGACGTATATGACCGCCGCGGCGAGCCGAAATTGAAATTGGGCGAAGACCGTCTGCGCTTTGGGGTGGGGGTGACGGCGCTGTTTTATCAAAATCCTGTCGATGAGACTCTTGATATTTTCAAACGTGAAAACTTTCGTGACTTAGTGAGACTCGGCTCAAGCTTGAAACATTACGACGTGATCTCAACCGTGGGCATTGTTCGCGATGTGAAGGAAGAATTGGGCGATATGTATGGTTCGTTGGAGCATATTTCCAATACCACCAAGCCCCTCGTTCTGCTCGTCTCAGATGAGAATCGTTTCCCGGATGTGCTGGATATGTTCGAGCATTTGAACGGCAGGGAAGTTGGCGATAAGCCTTATGTGATCCCGTATTTCAACCCGGTCAGTCCGCTTGTAATGAACGCGGGCACGGTCGATAAGATGAAGGTCGCCATTGAGCGTGGACTCCCCATCATCTTCTCCAATTACAGCATGGCGGGTGCGTCCACGCCGCTCACCCCGGCGGGTACGCTCACATTGCTCATGGCAGAACTCCTCGCTGGTTTGGTCATCAGCCAGACCATTAAGAAAGGCGCGCAAATTTTACTGGGCATGTTGCCCGTTTACTTTGACATGCGCACCATGCTCAACTTCTATGACCCGCAAAGTATCCTCATCAGCGTTGCCTGTTCCGAGATGATGAAGTTCTACGGCATTCCGCATTGTTCCACATCTGGCAGCGGCACCGGCTGGGGCATGGATTTGATCGCCGCAGATACCTACTGGATGAACACCCTTGCGCTTCTTCTCTCTAACGGACACCTGGCTCCGTTCATTGGAGATTCTCTTGGCTCGAAATCCATCTCGCCAACGACCTTTGTTCATTGTCATGAGATCATTGATCAGGCATTGCGCATCCATAACGGCTTCCAATTAGATGATGCGAATTCAGCTGTAGATGAGATTTTCAAGGTGGGTCCCGGCAAAAGTTTCTTGAATCAGCCGTCCACGTTGAAGAACTACAAAACTGGCTATTACGTCAGTGGTGTCTATCCGCGCTATAGCATGGAAAAGTGGATGGACGCCGGTCAGCCGCCTGCGCGCCAGGTCTTGCGCCAAAAAACGCAGGATCTCATGGCGTCTGCACCTGTTTTGGACGAGTATGCTGAGTTCATTGCAAAAGGGGAGGAGTTCATTAAGCAAAGATTTCACGATATACTTTAAATAGGAGTTCATGTGCGTAAATATTTATTTCAAGTTACCCTGCTTCTTGTCATGTTTGCTTGTGTTGTGCCCGGTATGCCTGCGCCGCAAGTGGAGCCTTTGCCAAGTTTTGATCCCAATGCGCTTGGGACTACCATCGCTCTAACCGCCGCAGTGGCGCAAACTCAGACCGCTTTGAAGCTGCCAACTGCCACATATACTCCATTGCCAACGCGAACTCCATCTCTGACACCAACCTATACGCCAACCTTTCTCTTTGCGCTGCCAACATTGACCCCGATCCCAACCTTCACGGTTCCACCAACTATTGGCACACTTGAAACCCCGGGCGAAAAAGCCTCGGGCGGCGACGAGGGTGAAGAAGGCAAAACAGAGACAAAGAAGAAAGATGAAGACCCAAGAAAAATGTCCGGGAAAGAATGGTCTTGTGTTTGGTACGGCTTGAAGCCGCCGCGTCATACGATTTTTAAACCCAAAACACCATTCACAGTAGAGTGGACATTGTTTAATAGCGGTACAAAGACGTGGCCGTTTCAGGGCGTCGATTTTATTTATCAAAGCGGGTTCCGTCATGAAGGAACCAAGATCCAAGACTTTTTCAAAAGCGTACCCTCCGGTGGCGAAATAAGGGTAACAGCATCGTTCATTGCTCCCAAAGCTCCGGGTGAGTACCAGACCTTTTTCAATTTATTGGTTGGTAAAAGAAAGTTTTGTCCGGTAGCGTATTACTTTAAAGTAGAAGACTAAAGTTTTTTGCATGCCTGAAGAAAGCCTGTATACGAAAAATGCGCATAGCCAGTAAATCCTTAAGCCCCATCTATTAAAGTTAAACTTTCACTATACAATTAAACAAAGTAAAATCACTCAGGTAACGATGTTTGCTTATTCTGTGTCTCGTACCTCGAAGATGATAAACTCAATGCGCCATGCCGCAAATTCTGCCATGGCGCATTTTTGTTTGTGTATAACCCACATTGCCAATGGAGGATGATTTTATGAAACAAAAAAAGATATATTTACTTTTCACCCTGATTGCATTATTTATATCTGCATGTAGCGGCGGGGGAGCTTCGCAGCCTGCTGTGGTGCGAGTTGGATGGGCTGGCAGTCCTGATACGCTCAACCCAGGGATCGCGATCTTAGCTGAGGCGTATACAGTGTTTGAGCTTGTGTACGATTCAATGTACGATCTGAATTTGGATGGCACCTTCACGTTGAGTCTTGCTGAAAGCGCGGTTGTTTCAGAAGATGGGACAGTGTGGACCTTCAAGATCCGTGATGGTATCAATTGGCACGACGGACAGCCCCTTACCGCGGAAGATGTTGCCTGGACGTATAACCTGTATAAGGATACGCCCGAATATCCTTATCTGAACGGCTATTACACAGCCTACTTCAGCAAGATCGAGGCGACACCAAACAACGAAGTGGTATTAACCCTTACAGAAGCCATTCCCAACATTGAAAGCCAGTTGGTTTTCCTCTACATTCTTCCCAAACATGTCTGGGAAAATGTAGACAAGATCGAATTCGATAATGTTGAAATGATCGGTTCTGGTCCATTTAAAATGACCGAGTATGTTGCAAATGAATTCGTGCGCCTGACAGCTAATAAGGAACATTTCTTAACCCCTCCAAAAGTGGATGAGGTCATTTTCCAAACCTTTGAAAATCAAGATGCGCTCGTCCAGGCGATAAAGACCGGGCAGGTGGATATGATCACCGAAATGCCCAACACTGCTGCAGAGTCACTGAAATCCGATGAGAACATTGAGTTAGTGGTCGGGGCTCCGTTGGCTCCAAGCATCACCGATATCATCTTTAACCAGATCGACCCCGAAAATTGTCCGACCGACGCGGGCGGGCTGTGTACAGGGCACCCGGCGCTGCGTGATAGAAATGTCCGCCTTGCGATGTCGCATGCCACAGACAAACAAAAGCTCATTGATGTGATTTTGCTTGGGCTTGGCACTCCTGGTCTGACCTTGATCCCTGACGGTTTGGGCGTTTGGTATAACGACTCGCTCGTTGATTACGGTTTTGATGTCGCCAAAGCGAATTCGATCCTCGACGATGCGGGGTATCTCGATGTAGACGGGGACGGCATTCGCGATATGCCCGACGGCTCTCGCCCTTTGACCTTCCGCTTGAACTGGCCCAGCGACAGTATCGTTGCACCGCGCATGTCTGAACTGCTTGCTGAGATGTGGAGTGAGATCGGCATCAGCCTTGAACCACAGGCAGTGGACCCGGACGCGTTAACCGCCCAATGCTGCCCCGCATTTGATTTTGACATCATGATCTGGGGCTGGGCATCAGACCCGGACCCAAGTTCCCTGCTTTACGTGTACGCATCGGATGGTATCTCGAGCGGCTCCAGCGAAACCGGCTACTCGAACCCGGCATACGATGATCTTTACGCAAAACAACAATTGGAACTCAACTTCGACGCGCGCAAAGAGATCGTTTGGGAAATGCAAAAGATCGTCCATGACGATGTTGTGTATGTCATTCCATTCTATACTGCAAGTGTTCAGGCGTATCGCAAGGATCGTTTTACCGGCTGGGTAACTGACCAGTCCAAGGTGGAGCTTGCAGATGTAACCTCCCTCGTCCTGATCGAGCCGGTTACAAAGTAAACAACTTTTAGAATATGGGCGCCGACCTTTCGCGGGTCGGCGCCCAAAGAGAGTGCCCCTTGGATCGCACCCGCGCTGTACTCCGTAAAATAGCCTGGTCTGTTTTCACCATATTTTTTGTAATCATCCTGAATTTTTTTCTATTTCGGGTACTGCCTGGAGACCCAGCACGGGCGGGCATCCGTGATCCGCGCTTAAACAAGGAAGCAATCGAAATTTTGCGCGTCCGCTTCGGGTTGGATAAGCCGATCATAAATTGCTTTGAAACTTTAAATCCGATCAAGCTGGGGAATTGCTTTATTAACCCCATGGAGACGCAGTTCTTCATTTATGCCCGGAATCTATTGCAAGGGGAACTTGGCTTCAGTTACCACACCAATCGTCCAGTGGTGGATATCCTTGGTGAGCGGTTATGGAATACGATCCTTCTGATCGGAGCCGGGCAGATCCTTTCCATTCTCCTTGGCGTTGCATTTGGCATCTTTGCCGCATGGAAGGCGCGCACAAAGGTGGATTATGCTGCGGTTAGTATCAGTTTGGTGGCATGGAGTTTGCCAACGTTCTGGCTGGCGATTCTGCTGCTTTTTTGGGGTAGTGCCATTGGTCTGCCGGTTGCAGGGAAGGCAACCCCGGGCATGAGCTCCTATCCGTTATTACAGCAATGGGGCGATATTGCCAGACACATGTTGCTGCCCACATTGACATATACCATTGTTTATATGGGGGAATACACACTGATCATGCGCTCCAGCCTGCTGGATGTACTTTCTGAAGATTACATTCTGACGGCGCGTGCAAAAGGATTAAGCACCCTCCAGATCCTGCGTGACCATGCCCTAAAGAATGCCATGCTTCCGCTGGTAACTGTTATCGCCATCAACCTTGGTTTTACCGTGGCAGGTGTGATCCAGATCGAGTCGGTCTTTTCTTGGCCGGGCTTGGGGAGCGCCATCTACGAAGCAGTGATCCGGCGTGATTTCCCTGTACTTCAGGGAGCTTTTCTTCTTATCGCCGTCACGGTCATTCTAGCGAATCTATTGGCAGACCTTACATATTCATATCTCGATCCGCGGGTAAAGGTGGAATAACCAGATGCAGACTGCATTACAAGTTCCTTCAACTTCTACCAAACCTGCTTCCGGACTGCGTTCGTTTTGGACAGCATTCAAAAAGAGCCGCACCGGTTTGGTTGGTTTTTGGATGCTTTTCATTGCCATATGTACGGCTGTTTTTGCTCCCATCATTGCACCGTACGAACAAGGCACATCTGTGGATGTGACGATTTCCGATATTTATCAGCCGCCCAGTGCCGCCCATATTTTTGGGACAGATGATGCCGGGCAGGATGTTTTTACAAATTTTGTCTTTGGCGCACGCGTTTCATTGACCGTGGGCTTTTTCGCGGCGTTCATTTCCATTGTGATCGGCGGCGTTTTCGGTCTTGTGGCGGGCTTCTTTGGCGGGCGTTGGGAAAACTTCCTCATGCGCCTGACGGATATTATGCTCGTCATCCCAGACCTGCCGTTGACGGTGGTGATCGTAGCGCTGACAAAACCTTCGCTTTGGAATATTATTTTCGTTATCGGCATTCTCGGTTGGACGACAACCGCACGTGTGGTGCGCTCACAAACACTGGCGGTGAAATCTCGCAAGTTTGTTCTGCGTGCGCGCGCCATTGGTGCCAGCCGGGCGCATATTTTGCGCAGGCACATCCTGCCCCTGGTGCTGCCGATCCTGGTTGTGCAGGCGGTCCTTGCTATTTCCCTTGCGATCTTGAATGAAAGCACACTTGCCTTTATTGGTTTGGGCGATCCCTCTGCACCTTCATGGGGACAGATGTTGAACTTCGCTTTTGGGCGCGGCGCAATGTCGATTGGAGCATGGTGGGCGTTGGTCGTTCCCGGTTTTGGGATCGTGTGGGTGGTGCTCTCGTTGACGTTGCTTGGACAGGGGTTGGAGCAGGTACTTAACCCGCGGCTGGAAACTCATCACTTAGTGCCAGGTAGACCTGCACTCCAAAAAGAGGCGGGGGCGCAGCCCATTCCAAATGATGTAGTGCTTGAGGTCAGAGACTTATCCATTCACTATATTAATGAAGGCAAGGCGCCGGCACGCGCAGTTGAGCATGTCAGTTTTTCGTTGAAACAAGGCGAGTTGATCGGTTTGGTTGGTGAGAGCGGCTGCGGCAAGACAACCTTGATGTTAGCACTGTTGAAGCTTCTCCCCGCTGCAGGACAGATCGTCAATGGGCATGTGTTTTATAACGGAAACGATCTTGTTGGCATGAGTGAAGAAGAGATCAACCGGGTCCGTTGGAGCGAAATTTCGATCGTCTTTCAGGGTGCAATGAATGCGCTCAACCCGGTGCGGACGGTTGGTGACCAGATCGCAGAAGCCATCACAAAACATGACCCTGCCTTTGCAAAAGATAAATTACAAGAGCGCGTCTCTGAATTATTGGAATTGGTTGGGATCGCAAAGGACCACAAGGACCACTTTCCACATCAATACTCGGGCGGAATGCGCCAACGTGCCATGATCGCAATGGCGCTGGCATGCAACCCGAAGGTCATCATTGCCGATGAACCTACAACGGCACTGGATGTAATGATCCAGGCGCAAATATTGGAATTGTTGGATACCCTGCGTAAACGACTTGGGCTGGCTGTCATTTTTGTAACTCACGACCTGGGTGTGGTCGCAGAGTTATGCGATAAGGTAATGGTGATGTACGGCGGCGTGACCGCCGAATACGCCGAAGTGGACGTAATCTATAACGCTCCCCAGCATCCGTACACACAGGAACTGCTCAAGGCATTCCCAGACCTGACAAAACCGAAAAAGAAGCTTTCATCCATTCCCGGTTATCCACCGCGTTTAGATAATCTGCCTGCGGGCTGCCGCTTTGCACCACGCTGCCCAGCGGCTTTTGATCGCTGTCATACGGAAGAGCCTGCACTGCATGTTGTGCAAAGCGGGCATATTGTGGGCTGCCACCTCGTTGAGGTTTCAAAATGAATAATCCAAATGCCGAAAATTTTCTCGAAATTCGCGGGCTGAAAAAATATTTTGAAGCAGGCAACTCAACTCTTTTCTCGCGAGAAACCCGCCAAATTCATGCTGTGGATGATGTGAACCTAACCCTGCGCCGCAGTGAGGTCATTGCGCTGGTGGGCGAAAGTGGGTGCGGGAAATCAACCCTGGGTTTATTGCTGATGGGTCTGGAAGACCCCACCGCTGGGACGGTCACATTTGAAGACCAGGACATTACCCATCTCAACGATACGCAACGGAAAGGGCTGCGCCGTAAGATCCAGATGGTCTTTCAAGATCCTTACGAGTCTCTCAACCCAACACAAACCATTGCAGAGATCGTCACAGAACCGCTATTGGTACATGGTATTGGAGAGCGGGAAGAACGTGTTAAGAAAGCCATGGAAGATGCCGGGTTGAAACCCGCCGAAGTGTACCTTGGGCGTTATCCGCACGAACTTTCGGGAGGGCAGCGTCAGCGTGTGGTCATAGCGGCGGCGTTGGTACTCGAACCGGAGATCATTATTGCGGACGAACCCGTCTCCATGTTGGATGTATCCATTCGAGCCGAAGTGATCAACCTTCTCGCCGACCTTCGTATTTCGCGGCAGATCGCAGTCATATTCATTACGCATGACCTGGGTTCCGTGGGTTTCTTTGCAGACCGGGTTGCGGTCATGTACCTTGGGCGCATCGTCGAAGTCGGCACCATGCTCGATGTCCTTGAAAAGCCGCAGCATCCCTATACCAAAGCGCTGCTTTCTGTCATCCCCGTACCCAACCCGCGCCTGCGCCATGAGCGTATTATCCTTCAGGGCGAAACTCCGAACCCTATCAACGTCCCCTCCGGGTGCCGGTTTCACCCGCGCTGCCCTGCCGCATTCGACACCTGCAAACTCAGCGACCCACCCATGACAACGCTCACCAAAACCCACCAAGCTGCATGCCTGCTGGTTGCAGGGAGCAAGTAAAATAGATGAAATGGATATCACCAGTTTACAAAACCCGCGTGTAAAACACCTTGTCAAACTCAGGGAGGATAAGAAGCAAAGACAAAAAGATGGCTTGATCCTGGTTGAAGGTTACGATGAATTAACCCTCGCCCTAAATTGTGGATTTAAACCAGACACGCTTCTTTCTGCGCCCGAGCTTGTCAGCCAGACCTTGAACGTTCCAGACACTGAAGCTCTGACGGTTAGCCGAGCAGTCTTTGAAAAGATATCCTATCGTGATAACCCGGATGGCTGGCTGGGAATTTTCCCCATGCCATCTCCAAGCCTCAACGACTTAAAACTTTCAGAAACTCCCCTCGTACTTGTCGCAGAATCAGTGGAAAAGCCGGGAAATCTTGGTGCGATCCTGCGAACCGCCGATGCCGCCCATGTAGATGCTGTCCTTGTTTGTGACCCTCGCGTGGATGTCTGGAACCCAAATGTGATCCGTGCCAGCCGTGGAGCTGTCTTTGCCGTACCTGTTTTCGAGGTGCGCTCCCCTGAAGCGCTGGAGTGGCTCAAGTCTAGAAAGATGCGTGTACTTGCCGCTACACCTTCCGCAGACGCATTGTTTACTGGTGTCGATATGCAAGGTCCGCTTGCGATCGCCGTCGGCACCGAAGATAAAGGTCTGACAGACTTCTGGATGGATAATGCCGACCTGCGGGTAAAAATTCCCATGGCAGGCAGGGTGAACTCGCTGAATGTTTCGATTGCCACCGCCCTGATGACCTACGAAGCCATACGGCAAAGGACAAAATGAGATGAATCAATCAAAGTCACGCCAAACCGCAATGGACGTCTTTGCCACATTGGGTCGTGACCTGGCATCTACCACCGAGGCAAGCGCAGCCGCGCAGATTATCTTAAATGCCGCGAACACGCTGATCGGCTGGGACGCTGCTTATCTCATATTATACGATCCCGAAATTGGCGGGGTGCCGCGTCCATTACTTACCATCGACACCATCAATAATGAGCATGTTGAGCAAACCAATGCCATGCCGGATAAGCCCAGCGAAAATATGCTTAAGGCGATCAAGCAGGGTGAATTCATGTCGTTATATGACGGACCATTTGAGATTCCCGCGGCTTTCTCTTTTGGCGACCGCCGGAAACGCACGCTTTCGCAAATGTTTGTTCCGGTCGTCAGTGGAAAACGGACCATTGGAGTGCTTTCCATTCAAAGCTATGAAGTTAATTTTTACAAAAGCGAGCAGCTAAGCCTATTAAAAGACCTTGCCAGCCATTGTGCGGGTGCCTTGGAACGCATTTGGGCGCAGGAAGCCCTTGGAGAGTTCGTAGAAAGGCTAAAGGTTTTGCATACGGCGGTAAATGAGATCAATGCCAGCCTTGAAATGGAGCGAGTCTGTCAGGTAGTTCACGAGACCGTTTCACGGATAATGCCCTGTAATGACTTTGTGATCGATGGGTATGATGGAAAAAGCAACGAGATCATTCCCATCTTTGCAGTTGAACATCCGAACCGCAGGGTATATGCAAATCGCTACATTGCCGACCATGGACTGGCGGGTGAGATCGTACGCACAAAAAAGCCGCTATTGTTCCATACTAAAAAAGAAATAGATGGAAGCAACATTCAATTCGAAGACTTTAGTTCCTTTGAAGAGGACCCAACCGAATCGATCCTGGCGGTTCCCATGATCTTACATGGCGAGATCTACGGCATGGTCTCGGCGCAATCCTACCAGCCCAATGCGTATGCCCAGGAAGATCTATATCTGCTTGAAGTGCTTGCCTCTCATGCGGCGATCGCCATTGAAAATGCCCGTCTATTTGACTCGATACACCGTCTTGCCAACACCGATGAACTGACGGGCATTTTGAATCGCCGCCGTTTCTTCGAGCTTACCGAGCACGAATTTATCAAAGCTCAGCAGACGCAGATCCCCTTATCCATTATTATGCTGGATGTGGATGACTTTAAATGGTTTAATGATCGGCATGGGCATAAAATGGGAGACGCCGTATTAGTACTTGCGACGCAGACCTGCAAAACATCCCTTCGCCAAGATGATATCTTTGCAAGAATGGGCGGCGAGGAATTTGCAGTCGCCCTTCCCAACACACGGATCACAGATGCGGTCGAAGTAGCGTCCCGACTGCGGTCAGCGATCCAGATCGCCAGGTTTTCCGATCAGAGTGATTTGCCATCTCTAGATGCGCCTGTGATCACTGTCAGCGTTGGCGTTACAGAATTTGATCATACTTGCAAATCTCTTGATGTATTGCTCGACCGTGCCGATAAAGCCATGTACCTTTCCAAAAATTCTGGGCGAAATCAGGTCCAAATCTGGAATAAAGATTAATTGCATCAAATATCCACCTAAAAACCTCTTGATGATTTCTTGACTCACTCAAAGCACTCCTTAACCCCAAATTGACCTACAACTGAATACACTGCTTCCATATGGAGGCACGCATGAACGACCTTTTGTTTCTTGGATTAACCGTTCTGTTCTTTTTGCTTTCCCTTGGGCTGCTCTATGCACTCGATGGGTTGCGGGAGGACAAGTCATGAATCCACTTTATTGGATTACTGGAATCGTGGCGATGGGACTTTTGCTTTATCTCGTTCTGGCTTTGGTAAAACCGGAGTGGTTCGGATGAACACCTGGCTTCAATTGATTTTTTACTTCGGGACTTTACTCCTCTTGACGAAGCCGCTCGGCTCGTACATGGCGAAAGTCTATCAAGGGTGAGCGCCTCTTTCTGGACCCGGTCCTGGGTCCCGTTGAACGATTCCTTTATCGCCTCTCAGGCATTGACCCGCGTTCCGAGATGACGTGGAAGACATACGCCATTGCCATGTTGGTCTTCAACATCTCCGGCTTGATCGCCGTCTATCTGCTTCAACGCCTGCAAGGGACTCTGCCCCTCAACCCGCAGGGACTCGGCGCAGTCTCGCCCGATTCCGCGTGGAATACGGCGGTGAGTTTTGCCAGCAACACCAACTGGCAGGGCTACGGCGGCGAAACGACGATGAGTTATCTCACCCAAATGCTTGGCATGACCGTGCAAAACTTTGTCTCTGCTGCGACGGGTATGGCGGTGATGGTTGCATTGATTCGCGGCATCATCAGGCACACCACCAAAGAGATCGGCAATTTCTGGGTGGATATGACGCGTTCGGTTATTTACATCCTGATTCCGCTTTCTCTCGTGTTGGCATTGGCTTTGGTTTCGCAGGGTGTAGTGCAAACTTTTAGTGAATACAAATCCGTCACATCTCTTCAGACAGGCGAGTCTCAACTCATCGCTGTAGGACCTGCTGCTTCGCAAGTCGCGATCAAGCAGCTTGGCACCAACGGCGGCGGATTCTTCAATGCCAACTCGGCGCATCCGTTGGAAAACCCAACTCCGTTCTCAAACTTTTTGGAGATGTTGTCCATTCTCTTAATTCCTGCCGCGCTTTGTTACACCTACGGCAAGATGGTCGGAGATACCCGTCAGGGTTGGGCGTTGCTGGCAGTGATGACGATTGTGCTGGTTGCCCTGCTCAGTGTGGCGATTTGGGCAGAGCAAGGCGGAAACCCCATGTTCGCAAAACTTGGCATTGACCAGACCCAGTCTGCGACCAACCCAGGCGGAAACATGGAAGGCAAGGAAGTCCGCTTTGGGATCGTGAATTCCGTGCTGTGGGCAACCGTGACGACCGCCGCCTCGAACGGCTCGGTCAACGCCATGCACGACTCCTTCATGCCGCTGGGCGGACTCGTCCCGATGTGGCTCATGCAACTCGGCGAGATTATCTACGGCGGCGTAGGCTCAGGTTTGTACGGCATGTTGGCATTCGTCATCATCGCGGTCTTCGTCTCTGGCTTGATGGTGGGACGCACGCCCGAATACCTCGGCAAAAAGATCGAAGCTTACGAAATGAAGATGGCATCCATCATCATTCTCATCCCTGTCATGGTTGTTTTACTTGGCACAGCTGTGGCATTGATGACCGAGTCAGGGCGTGCGACGATCTTCAACCCGTCTGCGCATGGGTTCAGTGAAGTGCTGTATGCATTCTCATCGGCTGGGAATAACAACGGCTCGGCATTTGCAGGGCTGGGTGCGAACACGCTTTTCTATAACATCGCACTCGGTATCGCCATGTTCATCGCGCGTTATTGGCTGGCGATTCCTGTTCTGGCGATTGCAGGCTCACTGGCGAACAAGAAGAAAGTTCCTGCCAGCGCTGGGACCTTGCCCACGCACACCCCGCTTTTCATTGTCTGGGTCATCGGCGTCATCATCATCGTCGGCGCGTTGAGTTTCCTGCCCGTGTTGGCGTTGGGACCAATCGTAGAACACTTGATGGTGTTTGGTAATTAGTGATTAGTAAATGGTAATTACCAATTACTAATCACCATTTACCCGAAGGATATATAAAATGACTACTAAAAAAACCGCCCGCCGCGAAATGTACCAACGCGCTGTGCTGGAATCCTTTATCAAACTTAACCCGCGCTGGATGGTACGTAATCCTGTCATGTTCGTGGTGGAAGTGGGCAGCGTACTCACCACCTTGTTGTGGATTCAATCTCTCGTCGGCAAAGGTGAAGCGCCCGCTGGTTTCATTGGCGCGATTGCGCTTTGGCTGTGGTTCACGGTCTTATTCGCCAACTTTTCTGAAGCGGTTGCCGAAGGACGCGGCAAAGCCCAAGCCGAGTCATTACGTAAAGCAAGGCAAGATACACCTGCAAAAAAAGTTAGTGCAAAAATTGAGAAGTTTGAAAGCTCAAATGTTGAACATGAAATCGTTTCTTCAACGACATTGCGAAAAGACGACTTATATCTTGTTGTAGCGAGAGATATTCTCCCCGCCGATGGCGAGATCGTCGTTGGAATCGCTTCGGTGGATGAAAGCGCCGTGACGGGCGAATCCGCTCCGGTGGTGCGTGAGGCGGGCGGTGACCGTTCCGCTGTCACTGGCGGCACGCGACTCCTTTCTGACTGGCTCATCATCCGTGTCAGCGCCGACCCCGGGCAGGGATTTCTCGACCGCATGATCAGCATGGTCGAAGGCGCGAAGCGTCAGAAGACGCCGAACGAGATCGCGCTCAATATTTTGCTGGCAGGCTTCACCATCATCTTTCTTGTAGTAGTTACCACGCTGCTGCCGTATTCAATTTACAGCGTCGAAGCCAGTGGAAGCGGCACGCCCATCACCATCACCGTGCTCATCGCGCTGCTCGTCTGTCTCATCCCCACCACCATCGGCGGTTTGCTTTCTGCCATCGGTATCGCGGGCATGGACAGAATGATCCAGCGCAACGTCATCGCCATGTCGGGTCGCGCCGTGGAAGCGGCGGGCGATGTGGATGTGCTGCTGCTCGACAAAACGGGCACCATCACGCTCGGCAATCGTCAGGCGGTCGAGTTCATCCCCGTCAATGGCGCCAACGCAAACGAACTCGCCGAAGCTGCCCAACTCGCATCCCTTGCCGATGAAACTCCCGAAGGTCGTTCCATCGTGGTGCTTGCCAAAGAAAAATTTGGTTTGCGCGGTCACACCGTGGATGGTATGCACTTCATCCCGTTCACCGCGCAAACGCGTATGAGCGGAGTGGATTTACCCCCCTTACATCCCCCCAAATCGGACGACGATCTTTCGTCCTATTTGGGGGGAACGAGGGGGGTGCAAATCCGTAAAGGCGCGCCAGACACGATGATCGGATTGATCCAATCCAACGGAAACGGCGTCGCCTCAAATCTCAAGCCGACAGTTGATTCCATTGCCCGAGCCGGGGGGACTCCGCTGGTGGTGACTCGCGACAACAAAGCGCTGGGAGTCATCCACTTGAAGGACATCGTCAAAGGCGGCATGAAGGAACGCTTTGCGCAACTGCGCAAGATGGGCATCAAGACCGTGATGATCACTGGCGACAATCCGCTCACGGCTGCCGCGATCGCCGCCGAAGCAGGCGTGGATGATTTTCTGGCACAAGCCACGCCCGAAGCCAAACTCAAACTCATCCGTGAATATCAAACGGGCGGACGCTTGGTTGCGATGACAGGCGATGGCACGAATGACGCGCCCGCCCTTGCCCAAGCCGACGTTGCCGTGGCGATGAACACAGGTACTCAACCCGCGCGTGAAGCCGCCAACATGGTGGACTTGGACAGCAACCCGACCAAGTTAATTGAGATCGTGGAGATCGGCAAACAACTGCTGATGACTCGTGGTGCATTGACTACCTTCAGCCTTGCCAACGACGTGAGTAAATACTTTGCAATTATCCCTGCTGCATTTGCTAGCACATACCCGCAATTGAATGCGCTCAACATCATGCGCCTTGCCACCCCCGAAAGCGCGATTATGTCGGCGGTGATCTTCAATGCGCTCATCATCATCGCGTTGATTCCGCTGGCGTTGCGCGGCGTGCCCTATCGTGCTGTTGGTGCAGCACAACTCTTACGCGACAATCTTTTGATCTACGGTCTCGGCGGTTTGCTCGTGCCGTTCATTGGGATCAAGGTCATTGATATGTTGTTGGTGGCTTTACATTTAGTGTGATGTCATTGCGAGGAGGGCGCTCTCCCCGACGAAGCAATCTCAGACTTAATCATGGGATTGCTTCAGGCGGAAGAACACCGCCCTCGCAACGACGAGATACGGAGTACAAAATGAAAACAAAACTTTCCCTTTCCAAACTTATTGGCATTCTTTCCACGGCTGGGCTTGCGGCTGCCAGTGTCGCGCCGAATACGTTTAATATCCCCGTCACTATGCGCCCATGGCTTTTCATGTTCACCATTGTGTGGGCGTTACTGCTCGCTTCTGGAGTCTTTTCATGAAAGCACAACTTCGCCCAGCTATCACGTTGCTGGCATTACTCACGGTTATTACGGGTGTGATCTATCCGCTCACTGTAACGGGACTTGCCCAAGTTCTCTTTCCGCAGCAAGCAAATGGAAGTCTCATCGTCATGGACGGCAAAGCCTATGGCTCGGAGCTCATCGGTCAGCAATTCGATGACCCGAAATATTTCTGGGGTCGTCCTTCTGCGGCTGGGTATAACGCTGCCGCTTCGTCCGGCTCCAACTTGGGACCGATGAATCCGTCACTGGAAGAAGTCGTCCAAGCGCGAATGGATGCGCTCCAGTCCGCAGACCCGAACAACTCGCTTCCCATCCCCGTGGACTTGGTCACCGCCTCTGCCAGCGGACTTGACCCGCACATTAGCATGGCTGCGGCGCTGTATCAGGTCTCTCGTGTGGCATCCGCTCGCGGGTTGAGTGAGGCGGAAGTTACATCCTTGATCAAGAAATATACCGAAGGGCGTCAGTTTGGAATTTTCGGCGAGCCGCGAGTCAATGTCCTGTTCTTGAATCTTGCGTTGGATGGGATACAATAATTTTGATGGACAAACGCCCCGACCCAGATGAATTACTAAAAAACATTCAAGCCGAAGAAACCAAGCGCGGACGGCTCAAGATCTTTCTTGGTTATGTGGCAGGTGTAGGCAAGACCTATGCCATGCTCGAAGCCGCGCATCAACGAAAGATACAAGGTGTGGATGTGGTGGTGGGCTACATCGAAACACACAAACGTGCCGAGACTGAAGAATTAGTAGAAGGGTTGGAGGTTCTACCGCGCAAGCAAGTGGAATATCGCGGTGTCACCCTGCCTGAAATGGATGTGGATGCGGTCATCCAGCGTAAACCGCAGTTGGTGTTGGTCGATGAGTTTGCGCACACGAATGCGCCAGGCTCACGGCATGCCAAACGCTATCAAGATGTGCAGGAGATTCTTGCAGCGGGGATCGATGTTTATACCACCTTGAACATCCAACATCTTGAGAGTCTGAACGACATCGTCGCGCAAGTGACCGGAGTCATTGTCCGCGAGACGATACCAGACCGCGTAATAGATGAAGCCTCTGAAATTGAAGTGATCGACCTGCCGCCAGATGAATTGCTGGTACGTCTGCAGGAGGGGAAGGTCTACGTTCCCGATCAGGCAGCGCGGGCGATTCAAAAATTTTTCCGCAAGGGAAATCTCACCGCATTGCGTGAAATGTCTCTGCGTCGCGCCGCCGAACGTGTGGATGACCAAATGCGCGCGTATATGCAGACCCGCGCCATTCAAGGCATTTGGGCGGCAGGTGAACGTTTGTTGGTCTGCGTCAGCCCCAGCCCGTTGAGCGAGAGACTCGTCCGCACGACAAGGCGGCTTGCGGATGAACTCAATGCCGAGTGGATCGCTTTGTATGTGGAAACGCCGCAGTTTGCATCCATGTCTCCCGAGAAGCGTGACCGTGTGGCGAATATTTTGCAGTTGGCAGAAGACTTGGGCGCACGGTCTTACACGCTGTCCACCAGCAATTCGATGGATGCGGTTTCAGAGACCATCATTGAGTTTGCCCATAAGAACAACATCACCAAGATCGTGGCGGGCAAGCCGCTCCGCCCGCGCTGGCAGGAGATGTTACGCGGTTCGCTGGTGGATAAACTCATCCACCAAAGCGGGGATATTGATGTCTATGTCGTCACCAGCGCCGATAAACCCTCTGCGCCTGCAGAAGAAAGCCCGCTGCGTTTGCATAGCTCGGTCAGCCGTTATGCGTGGAGTCTGTTTTTGGTTACATTGGCAACCGGGGTGGGTGGGATGATCGGCGGGCGCATCGAAGCAACCAATCTCGTTATGGTGTATTTGTTGGCGGTCGTTTTTGCGGCTGTGTATCTGGGGCGCGGACCTGCCATCTTTGCTTCCTTCATCGGCGTGCTGGCATTCGATTTTCTATTTGTACATCCCTTCTTTACCTTCACAGTATCGGATACGGAATACATCATTACTTTTATCGGATTGTTTTTGGTGGGAGTGGTCATCAGCCAGTTGACGGCTCGGGCGAGCGAACAGGCAGAGGCGGCGCGTCAGCGTGAAGCGGAGACGGCGGAACTGTACGACCTCAGCCGCGATCTTGCATCTGCTGCCGATATCGAAACGATTTTGTCTGTCTTACAAAAACACATGGAACAGACCTTTAGCCGTAGTATTGCGGTCCTGTTGCCTGAGAGCAATCATCTCGTTACGCGCGCGCTGAGCAAAGAGATGAATTTAAACGAAGAAGAACTCGCAGTGGCCGATTGGGTCTATCGTCATGCCGAACCAGCCGGGCGGCACACCAATACCTTGCCTGCGGCGCAGTTGCGCTACCTGCCGCTCAAAACTTCCAAAGGCGTGGTGGGCGTGCTTGGCGTTGGCAAGCCGAGCACTTCCAACTCAGACCTCACGTCCGCGCAACGCCGATTGATGGAAGCCTTTGCCAATCAAGGCGCGCAAGCCATCGAACGCGCACAACTCGAAGAACAAAACCGTCAGATCGCCTTATTGCAATCGGCAGAGAAATTACAGAATACTTTACTCAATTCCATTTCTCACGACCTGCGTACACCTTTGGTTGCCATCACAGGCGCGCTCTCAGCACTCGATGAAAAAGACATGGAGATCGATGAGCCCACCCGAAGCGCACTCATCGAAAATGCACGCGGCGAAGCAGATCGACTCAATCGGCTGGTCGGCAATCTACTCAATATGACGCGCATCGAAAGCGGCACGATCAAACTGCGCTTGGAGCCTGGTGATATTCAAGACCTGGTGGGTACAGCGCTCGAGCAGCTTGGCAAACGCACTGAGAATAATCCCATCAAAGTGAATATCCCTGCCAATTTTCCGCTCGTGCCCATGGACTTCACGCTCATGGCGCAAGTCATCGTCAATCTTTTGGAAAATGCCATCAAATATTCGCCGCAGGATTCATTGATCGAAGTGACCGCTTCATTGGATGAATCAAAAGCCCGCCTTCAAATTCTGGACCGTGGGGTTGGGATTCCCTCCGATGACCTTTCGCGCGTCTTTGACAAATTCTACCGAGTCCAACGCCCCGAGAGTGTCAGCGGCACCGGGCTGGGACTCTCCATCAGCAAGGGCATCGTCGAAGCGCACGGCGGGGATGTTCGCGCGAAAAATCGTGAAGGGGGCGGCACGATTTTGGAAGTTGAATTACCATTGAGTGTATGACGACAACCACCAATCAACGCATTCTGGTCGTGGACGATGAAGCGCCCATCCGGCGCTATTTACGTGCGGCATTAAGCGCACAAGGTTTTACCGTGTATGAATCCGCCTCAGGGGAAGAAGCATTGCAAGCTGTGCTCAGTCACCGCCCCGATATCATCATTCTGGATCTTGGTTTGCCCGATATCGACGGTATCGAAGTGACTCGCCGCCTGCGTGAGTGGAGTCAGACTCCCATCATCATCCTCTCTGTACGTGAATCGGAGCAGGACAAGATCGCCGCTCTTGATGCAGGCGCAGATGACTACCTCACCAAGCCCTTCGGCACAGGCGAACTTCTGGCGAGGATGAGAGTCGCATTGCGCAAACAATCGTCGGCGGCGAATGAACCGGTCTTTGAATCCAAAGGCTTGAGCGTGGATTTTGCCCGTCGGCTCGTGCAAGTGAACGAAAATGAAATTCAACTCACGCCGACGGAATATGACCTGCTGAAAATTCTGGTGACGCATGCCGGCAAGGTCATCACGCATCATCAATTGCTGCGGCAGGTGTGGGGCGATGGTTACGATGACATGCACATACTCCGGGTCAATATCAGCAATTTACGGGGAAAGATCGAGCCAGACCCGTCGCGCCCGACCTACATTCATACCGAGCCTGGGGTGGGGCCAAAACCTAATGAAATATCTGCGCCGTGGAAGGTCTGACAGCATTGATAAAATCTTGACCTTTTCTTGACCTCCCTTGATAATTCCTTGACCCTAATTTGACTGACAACTGAATAGACTCCTCCTGTTTGAAGCGCGTCCTATTTTCGCTTCACATCCCAGGAGAATGTTTTCAGTATGATCAATAACGATAGTGCAAAATCCCCCATCATAGAGCGGGATACAAATCACACGCCTCCACGCACGTTTCGATCCTTTTTTATCGGCAGGCCGCTTTCCACAGCCGATGCACCGCACCAGACCATCGGTAAAGCCGTTGGCTTGGCTGTTTTCGCGTCTGATGCTTTATCGTCCACCGCATATGCCACGCAGGAAATTTTAGGGGTTATCGCCGCCGCTGGAACAATTGCCTATGGTTATCTGTTTCCAATCTCAATTGCCATCATTACCCTACTGGCAATTGTTACTATTTCGTACGAACAGACCATCCATGCTTATCCCGGCGGAGGCGGAGCGTATATCGTTGCCCGCGATAACCTCGGTGAGTTGCCCGCTCAAACCGCTGGCGCTGCCTTGCTCACCGATTACATCCTGACCGTTTCGGTATCGGTATCATCTGGTGTTGCTCAGATCATTTCGGCATATCCAGATTTGTTTGAGTACCGTGTTTGGATCGCTGTTGCGGCTGTTTTTCTGATCATGTTGATCAACCTGCGTGGGGTGAAAGAATCCGGCACAGCATTTGCCATCCCAACCTACTTCTTCGTAGTTGTGATGGTCTTTACCGTTGGCTACGGACTCTTCCGCTTCTTTACAGGTTCTTTGGGCATGGTCATTGATCCACCGCATTTTGAAGCGCATCATGTCATTTCGGTTATTACCCCGTTCATTCTTCTGCACGCCTTTGCCAACGGTACCACCGCTCTTACAGGCGTGGAAGCCATCTCGAACGGCATCACTGCTTTCAAAGAGCCGCGCAGCAAGAACGCGGGTATCACCTTGATCTGGATGTCCCTGATCCTTGGTTCACTCTTCCTGGGTTTATCCTTTTTAACCGGGAAAGTGCAGGCTGTATTCTCTGAAGAAGAGACGGTCATTTCGCAATTGGCACGCACCATCTTTGATGGCAGAGGCGTTTTATATTACATGTTGATCTCCGGTACGACCGTCATCCTTATCATGGCTGCCAACACTGCCTTCGCAGACTTTCCACGCTTGGGTGCGCTCCACGCTGGGGATGGTTTCCTCCCGCGCCAGTTGACCTATCGCGGCAGCCGCCTCGTCTATTCACGCGGCATCATGACGTTGGCAGTAATCGCCTCTTTTCTCATCATCATTTTTCAGGCAAGTGTAACAAGGCTTATACCCCTATATGCCATTGGCGTATTCCTTTCCTTTACCCTTTCGCAAGCGGGCATGGCTCGCCGCTGGTGGAAGATCGGTCACTTGCAGGCGGGCGAAGAGATCGTCGAGCCGGGGTCGGTGCTCAAGTTTGAAAAAGGCTGGCAATACCGCATGGTTATCAACGGATTTGGGGCAGTATGTACTGCCATCGTGATGGTTGTATTTGCGGTGACGAAATTCAAGGAAGGGGCTTGGGTTGTACTCATCCTGACGCCCATTCTTGTGACGATCTTTTTCTCAATTCATCATCATTACAAGAACGTCGCCAACAATCTATCGCTTGATAATTTCGGCGCCATCCCGCCGCATCAGACCCGTCACCGTATCATCATACCGATCAGTGGTGTACATCAAGGCTCATTAGCTGCTTTGCGCTATGCGCGCATGCTTTCAGATGATGTGACCGCCGTACATGTCGCGATCGAGCCTGCCGAAGCGGAAAAGGTCAAAAAGAAATGGGAATTATGGGGCGAAGGGACTCGCATGGTGATGTTAAATTCACCTTACCGCCTCTTCCTTGAGCCCTTGCTGGAATACATTACAGAAATCTCCGAGCGCCGACAGCCCGGTGAGACCCTGACTATTGTTGTACCGGAATTCATCTCGAATAATTTACTTGGCTCGGCACTTCATACGAATACTGCAGACCTATTACGCAGTCAGTTAAAACGCCAGGAAGGGGTGGTTATCATTAATGTCCCTTATCAACTGAGAGAACATACTCACTAACAAAAAGAGAGTGCTCGGTTGAGCACTCTCTTTTTGTTTAATCTGCAGCTATGGCGTCACGCTTCACAACTATAGAGTCTGCTGTTACGTTCGCTCGCTCATTAGTGCTGTCATCTGCCACCCCGTATTGCACTTCCAATTCATGGCGGAACTGCTGGGTGTACAGGCGATAGTAATGCCCGCGCGCGCGCAAGAGTTCGGCGTGAGTACCCTGCTCCGCAATGCGACCATCTTCGATCACAAGGATCCGGTTCGCACGGCGAATCGTACTGAGACGATGTGCGATCACGAAGGATGTGCGACCTTTCATCAAGGCTTCCATGCCTTTTTGGATCAACGCCTCGGTCAACGTATCTACGGAGGAAGTGGCTTCATCCATGATGAATAACTCCGGCTTGGCAAGCACGGCGCGCGCCAATGAGATCAACTGCTTTTGTCCGACGGAGAGCAGGTTGCCGCCTTCGCCTACGTTCTGGTCATACCCCTTTTCCAAGGTAGTGATAAAGTCATGCGCCCCGGCGATCTTCGCGGCTTCTTCCACATCCGCATCACTTGCTTCCAGCTTGCCGTAACGGATGTTCTCGCGCACCGTCCCAGAGAATAAGTGCGGTGTTTGCAGCACGATGCCGATGCGCTTATGGATCGACTCCATGGTGTATTCGGTATAGTCACGCCCATTGATGCGGATCTCGCCTTTGCCGGGTTCGTAAAAGCGGCAAAGTAGATTCACAATGGTGCTTTTGCCGCCGCCGGTCGGTCCAACCAGAGCGATGGTCTCACCTGGTTGCACCTTCAGCGTGAAATCGGTCAACACCGGCTTGCGGTCTTCGTAGAAGAAATCCACGTGGTCGAATTCGATCTCGCCCAGCAGGGTTTGCGCTTCGACCGCCTCGCTTTTATTGTGGACCTCGGGTTGGGTATCTACCAATTTGAAAATTCTTTCCGCTGAGGCGATACTGTGCTGGGTCTCGGCGTAGACGCGCGCCAGGTCCTGCACCGGCCACATCATGAAGGTCAGGTACGAGACGAAAGCCTGGATGCCGCCAATGGTGATAAAGCCCAGTTGGATCTGCACACCACCGTACCAAACAATGGCTCCCAATGCCACCGCCGCAACGATCTGCACAGTGGGGAGGAAGAGCGCCGAAAGCCAGGCTGCCCGGTAGGATGCCTTGTACATGTTTGTGGTCAGCTGCTGGAACTCGACCAGGTTTGCATCTTCCCGTCCCAACGCTTTGACCACACGCACACCTTGAATATTTTCGTTATACGCGCCAGTGATCTTGCTGTTGGCGCGCCGACTCTGACGGAACTCTACCAGGATCAATCCCTGGAATTTCATCGCCACGAAGATCATGATCGGGATAATCGCAGAGACGATCAATGCCAGCCGCCAGTTGATGATCGCCATGAAGGTCAACGAAGTAATGATGTTCATCAACGCCCAAACACTATCGACAATTCCCCAGGTCACAAGTTCTGAGACGCGCCCAGTATCCGATGTGACACGGGCGATCAATCGTCCTACCGCATTTTGGGCATAATACGAGAGCGACAGGTCCTGCAAATGGTTGAACAACAATTTGCGCAAGTCATATTGCACCCGTTCACCCAGTACACCGGCAAGGTAAATGAACGTAAACACAAACACCGATTGCATCAGCAGGAATGCACCATAGATCCAGGCAATATGGATGATATAGGCAGTATCACTAAATTGAATCCCTTGATCGACGATCTGTTTGTTGAGGTATGTGAAATATGCATCCAGGCTTGAGACCAAACCGATGGTAATCAGGAAACCCAGTACCCACTTCCAATGCGGCTTGAGAATGCCCATGATGCGCCAAAACACCGGTGCAGTGAACTGGGATGTATGTTCTTCTTCTTCGAGTTCGTATAATTCTTCAGACATTTTAGTTTCTCCGTAGGGGCGACTCGCGAGTCGCCCCTACTCGCGAGTCGCCCCTACATAATCAATTCGCTCTTGCGATCTCTTCTTCCAATTCCTCGTCAATTCGCGTCTGGATCTCATACACCTTGCGATACATACCGCCAATCTGATTGACAAGTTCTTCGTGCTTGCCATGCTGCACAACTTGACCTTTATCAAGCACCAGGATCAAGTCTGCTTTCATCACGGACTGAATGCGATGCGCAATGATAAAAGTGGTGCGGTTCTCCATCAGGTTATCCAGCGCTTCACGGATGGCAGCTTCAGTTTCAGTGTCCACTGCCGAGGTGGAGTCGTCAAGGATCAGGATGCGCGGATTCTTCAGGATTGTGCGCGCCACGGTAACACGCTGCTTCTGCCCGCCGGAAAGTGTCACGCCCTTTTCACCGACGATGGTGTTGTAGCCATCCGGGAAAGTAACAATGACATCATGCACAGCAGCGGCTTTCGCAGCGGCTTCGATCTCTTCCTGCGTCACTTTGCGACCCACGCCATACAAAATATTCTCGCGGATCGAGCGGCTGAACAGAAACGGTTCCTGCTGAACAATGCCGATCTGCTCACGCAGATACTTGCGTGGATAATCCTTCAAGTCCACCCCATCGAGAAGGATGACACCGTCAGTATAATCATGGAAGCGCGGCATCAAATTAACCAGTGAAGTCTTGCCGGAACCGGTCGAACCAAGCAAGGCGATAGACTGCCCCGGTTTGATGTGGAAGGAAACATCTTTGATGACGTGATGGGTTCCATCTGAATAAATGAACGAGACATCTTTGAATTCGATCTCGCCTCGTACCGGACCAACCGACTGGACTTTGCCACCATCGAGGTCTTCCCGCGCCTGTTTGGTGATTTCCATTAAACGCTGGTACGAGACCATGCCAGTTGACGTTTGCACGATGGTACGTCCCAGGTTACGAATGGGGAAGATCAGCCAGATCAATAAGCCGGTATATGCAACGAAATCGCCAATAGAAATCTCGTTGTTGATCGCCATAAAGGCGGCATAGATGAAACCAAAGAGCATTTGTCCGCCAAGCACGATATCTGAGAGGGGCCAGAAGAGTGAATGCATCAAGAGCAGCAATTTACCCTTCAAATACTTCACCCAATTATCTTTCTCGAACTTCTCCTTCTCGTAATCCTGCCTTGCAAAAGCTTTCACCACGCGAACACCGGTCAGATTTTCCTGCAAGGTGGTGGAAAGAATGGCTTCCTGCGCCTGATAGTCTTCATAGGCTTTGGTTACTTTCTTGAAGAACCACAAAGATACCCAAAAGATGAGTGGAATGGTAACTACTGAGATGAGTCCCAGTTTCACGTTGATATATAGAATTGCAGCCCAATTGATAAAGAATAGCAGCACAATTCTGCCAACACCAATGGCTTGTTCTGAGTAGAAACGGCGCAGGGCATCCACATCTGAGGTGACTCTCTCGATCAAATCACCGGTGGGGGTGGCGCTGTGATATGCGAAGCTCAAGCGTTGAATATGATCGAAGAGGAAGTCGCGCAAACGGCGCGTAATGCCTTCAGCGGTATAGGCAGCCAGCCGTCCTGAAAGGAATGCGCCGCCGCCTTCGATCAACGCCAGCAAAATGAAGCCAAGACCGATCCACAGAAAGGTTTGCGTCATGGTGGAACCAAGCATTTTTCCCTGTTCAAGCACATCATCGGCGAAAAAGCGCAAAAGCAGGTAGACAGAGGTCTTTGCCAGGGCAGAAAGAGCGAGAGCAATGGTTGCAGCCATGTAAGACAAACGGAAATCCGTCATCATGCGCCACAAGCCAAGCAGACGGTTCTCATGCAGGGCATCGCGGAAATCAAAATACTGGGGAGGGGTCGATTGGGTATTCATGAGTGTTTCTCCAAACAAAAACAATTAAACAAAAAGGCTGCGGCGCATGCGCCACAGCCCAAAACGATACGGGAACTGAAAAGACCTAGAGACGGTCTATAGGCGCACTCAGAGAAGGCAATTTGCCATCTGCGATGGGGTTGGTGAAAAGTGTGTTGGACATCAAGAGTGCGCTCCTTTCTTTGGATTTTTATTACGCCGAGAGTTTACACCCGCGCAATGAGTTGTGTCAAGACCGTATTATGCAGGTCGAAAAAAATCATGGAACAAAAACTTCACACAATCCGGCAAAAATATCACAACGAGCTACTTCTTCTTCCAGCCAATTAACGCGGAATTGGGTCGAGCCGGTCTTTGGCGTCCAAAACAGGATCTCACCGGGTCTATCGAAACGTGGTTGGACGGTCTTGACCAAACCGCCAAAGCAATCTGCCGGGCTTAAGTAGGGCGGTTGCTGGTCGCCATAAATGGTGATGTTGGCACAAAAGTTACGCGGAATATAATCCACCTTCGTGGTTACCCATTGATGCCCCTTAAAGAAATCTTCGTCAGGCTGTCCGTTTTCATCCAGACGTTGAAAGCTAAACCCAGACACACTGCGTCGGTTGTATGAACGATTGAGAATAAAAAAGCTCGTATCGTTATAGAACAATGTGTAATGATTGCCTTCAGGATAAAGAACCGTTGGCGTCATATAAATAGTTGGAGATGGCTGGATAGTTGATGTGGGCGGAACGAGAGTCTCAGTTGGCAGTGAAGCAGTAGGGGAGGGGGCGTCTGTTCCGGTTGGAGAAGCAGGACTCGGCGTAGAAAGAAGCGCCGCACCTGAGGATTCAGTTGGAAGGGTTGCGGAGTTAAGTCTGCTGCGGGTGAAGAAAAAGGCTCCAATTCCAAGTAAAAGCAACGCGCCTGCCATGAGCCAGTAATTTCTCTTTTGCGTTGGGCTGCTTGCACGGACCGTTGCCGGCATTTTCTTAATAGGTGTCTGTACTTCAGCTTTGGGCAATGTATAGTGTTCAGAGAGCGGTTCGAGCGCGCGTTCACTACGTTGAATAGTTGGAACACCGACTGGCAGCGGCGGCAATGACGCTTTTTTGGCAGAACCCGTGGAAGTGAAGGCATCTTCCAAAGCCTCCATGAATTTCGATGCAGACTGAAAACGCTCTCTCACATCTTTTTCAAGGACTTTCAATAAAACGACTTCAACGGCAGGTGCAAGCTCTGGGTTGAGCGTGCGGGGTGCGGGCGGCTTTTGGGAGATATGCAGCAATGCGAGGCTCGCCGGGGAGGGATCATTAAATGGAACGGAGCCGGTGAGAATCTCGTACAGGATGACACCCAGGGAGTAAATATCGGACTGCGGAACCGCATCTGCTGAACGTTTGGCTTGCTCTGGCGATATGTAATGAGGCGTCCCGAAAATGTTTCCTTGTGAGCCGTCGCGGACTTCGAGTGCCATGCCGAAATCACCCAACAAAACACGTCCATCTTTCGAGAGCAGGATGTTGGCAGGTTTAACATCGCGGTGAATCACCCCATGACGGTGGGCGTAATCCAACGCGCTGGCAACCGCTTTGCCAATTCGTAACGCGTCTACGACGGGCATTTTTTCGCCTTCTTCATGATGCCGGCTCATGATCGCACCCAGATCCTGCCCGTCCACATACTCCATCACGTAATACGGGAAGCCCTGAGTATCATCGGCGTAATAGATCTGAATAATGTTCTCATGATGCCATTTCGCCATCATACGCGCCTCGTTGACGAAGCGGCTGGCGTAGGCAGGATGGTTCTTATAGCGTTTATCCAGCACCTTAATCGCAACAGGGCGGTGCAGTTTTACATCCTGCCCGAAGTAAACCATAGCCATGCCGCCCTGTCCAAGCAGACGCTCGACAGTAAAGTTGGCAAGCTGCATTCCGATCAACGGATCTTTCATGATCTGGTTTTTCCTTTGGTCTGCGGCTTGGTCATGGTTTCGCGGCTCGCGGTGGTAATACGAGAAAGGTCACGGATAAATCGATTGAACCCTTCGGCATAGGAGGCAAGATAATCCTGTGTGATCAGGTTCGCCAGATCCCTGCGACCAATATTGAGGAGGGTTTGCACATGCGGACGGAAATCGCGCAAATGAATGTGCAATACAGAATTCGCGTCAGTAATGATGCTCCAGGCAAGTTGCTTCTGATTGTTATCATCCTTGGCGGTCATAAAGCGTGTGAGTGTGCTGGAAGGTACGACCGCACCCACGTTTGAGATCACCTCACGCCCTTTGATGAGGTTATTGAGCACTTCAAAGCGCTCAGGTATTTTATCCAAAAGGCGCTGAATTGGGAGGGGCAGGTGCGCCATCAGTTTGATCGCCCCGGCAGCCGGACTGTCTCCCTGGGCTGCCATTTCTTTTGCGCGTGCAAGATAGGCACCAAACCCAGCCAGGGTAGAAAGATAGTTCCTTTGCATGCGGTTAAAACTGGCGAAGATTACTGTGCGGTCGCCCTTTTGAGCAGATTCAAAAGCATCCAGCATGTTTAGGGTTTGAGCATGCATGGCGAGCAGGTTCAAGTCGGCGAGCGGAACTTCTACATTCATCGGGTAAACGCGGTCACGCGGCGTCTTGAGGCTGGCATCCATAGGGATGAGAATCGCAGGGTTGGTGCGGCTGCCCTCTTCCACAAGCTGGCGAAGCGCAGCGGCAACCTCAGGCTTGGTAGCGGAGAGGCGCTGAATTTCATCTGTCACTTTGCGTGATGGAGTGTAGGTTGCCGCATGTATGGCGCGGTACAGCACCAGCAGATCATTGACCGTTAGCTCGATCCTATCATTGCGCTGTTTGAAATCTTTACGCAGGGAGAGGCAGGCTTTCAAGTCTATGATATCGGTTTCAGCCCCAGCCTCTGGCGCAACGTGCGGGGCTTGCTGTACGAGATCCAGATCGGCAGGGGAGAGCTGTAGGGTAAGTGAAGTATAGATCCGCATATCGGTTGGGACGGCGGCGGGCAGCATACTCAAGTAACGTCCCCATGAAAGGGCTTCATTGGTCATCACTTCCGAGAGCGCAGTTCCCCAGGCGCCGTCAAAGAAAATATGGGATTGATCAAAAACAAAAGATTCGCCCGTGTCGAAGATGGTCAGTGCGTGTGAGCCGACGCCGCGCTCGGTTTGGCGCAGCTCTGAAAGCGGCAGCATTCGCGCATGAGGGTCAACAGAGATCAAGATGGGGGCGAATTTCAAGTTATCCAGGTCGTTAACCAGCACCGGGTTAAGTTTTGAACGCAAACCCGCCATGGCTGAACGTTTGATGCGGGCAAGGGAAGATATCTGCGAAGGCGTGGCAAATGGAGATGCCAGTAGAGCCGCGATCTGCGCACGGGCTGTCAGCACATCCAGCGGATTCCCTGCTTCATCACAGACCGGCAGGAGATAATAACTATCATTATGGATGATACCGATCTTCGCGTCAGATAAATTAAATGGCACACGAATCTCACCGTAGGGTCCCGGCTCAAGATAAGCAACTATGGACATTTGGTGTTGATAGGCATGCAACCCTTGCCCCATGGCACTGCGAAAGGAATTATCCCAGCGGGCTTTAAGCGCTTCAGGCAGAGTTTGAAGTTTTCCGCGCATAAATTCTTCGAACTTTTTACGGCGATATGCAGGGTAGTCATACTGCGCACCATCTGCTTCTCGCCGATACGGACGTTTTGTTTCCCACTCCCGCAGAATTCGCTTGGCACGCTGGGTTTCAAGCCCGGCTTCCAGGAAAGTCCGCTCCAATAGTGCGATCGAAACCCGTTCACGCCATTCATTCTCGAGCAGGGAAGGGTATTGATGCAGGCAGGTCACTGCGGACATAAACCAGGCAGTTAACCGGTCGGTCTTATTCAAGTGAATGTGATGCTGTTGCAGTAATGTATCGAATCCGTGGGTTTCATTGGCATGCCGCGCCGTATCCTCCCGCAAGGCATAGTCCACATAGAATTGCCACATGCCTTCAGGGAATGCCGATTCGGGGTCTTTGCCTGCCAGTCGCAATAAATTTTGATATCCCCATAAAACCGCGGCAGGTCCGGCAAAGAAAGCACCATATACAGCCTGATCGAGGATCTGTTCCACGCCGCTGAAGAGAGCAGTCACATCTTGCTGCAATTTTTGCACAGGGATGCGCCGTCCCGGCAGGCGCGCCAACCCGCTTAGAATCATGCCGGGTACATTTCCCGCCGGCATGATCTTTGAAACCATTTGCACCACCGCTTCGATCTCAGGCAGAGTCAGCCGCGAAAGCTGCTGGGCAGAGATGGTCTTTGCCACACTGCGCAGACTGGCAGCGGTCAACTCCGAAGCCCGGGTGATGTTGGATGTGTCTGCGCTCATTAAATGAAATTATATTTCACGTTCCCGGTCTGCCCCTCTATTACATCTTGCAAATTTGTTAGGTGGTGGATATATAATTGACACATGAACACACAAGGCTTTCACCTCACTGGCAGCTTGGCTGTGCCGTTGGATTTCAACGCCTCCACCCTCGACGAGATCACGGTTCAGCTTTCTGACGGCTTTTACACCACATTTAGCACACTAAACGGCGGGACAAAGGTCCTCGGATTGCAAGCCCACTTAAATCGATTATTTCTCCCTGCAAAAGAGCAGGGATTGCAGCCTTCTGTGGATGAAATAACACTGCGCCGCCATATCGTTGAGGCGGTGCACCAGTATTCACCAAATGAGGTTCGAATCCGCCTCGTATTGACCAAGGATACGGGGGATGTTTATCTTGGCATTCAAGCTTTCACGCCGTCGCCCGCTGATATCTATGAGAAGGGCGTACATGTCATTACTGTCATAAAAGGCAAAAACCTTATAACCGCCCAGAAGGGCATTCTGCTTGGAGTGACACGTCGTGCCGTTCTGAGACTCGCACGAGGGGAGGGGATGTCCATAGACTATCGCTCTCCGCGCGTGGACGAGAAATTTAATGAAGCCTTCATCACGTCCAGTTCTCGCGGTGTGGTTCCGATCATCTCCATTGATGAAAAGAATGTGGGGGAGGGCGGGGTAGGGGAGTGGACGAAAAAACTATCTTTAGCGTATCAGGCATACGTTCACAATAAGAGTGAGGATATTTGCTCTTAGCATTTGAGCTTGCGCAAAAAATAAAGCGACTGTCTAGATTGACAGTTGCTTTATTTTTTCAGCTTATTTTTGTTTTCAAAGACATCGTAGTAGGCTTTATCCAATTCTTCATCAGATAAGTGTGTGTATCTTTGCGTGACTTGAATGTTCTTATGCCGCGCAAGTTCCTGCACGATCCGCAGATTTCCAGTGCCTCGTAAAGCAGAGGTGACAAAATAATGTCTGAAAGAGTGCGGGGTGATGACACCAACCAATTCGTTGCCAAGAAATTGCTCTACGCGCTCTTTAACGATGTTGCGCCCAGTTGTAGGAGTCATGGATTTGATCTTTTTTCCGGCTCCTTTATCATGCCGTGCGAATACAGGTAGGGAACTGAGTTGTTTTCCTGTATTCCCATCGATCACGGAACGACGGGCCAGATAATCTTTGATGTATTGTAATGAACGCGAAGAAAAGCGCACAACCGCTTGTTTATTACCTTTACCAATGATCACGGCACGACCTTCATTCCAGTCAATATCGCCGCGCCTAAGATTACAAGCTTCATGCACCCGAAAACCGGTATCTGCCAAAGTAACCAGAAATGCCCGGTCTCGATATGCGCGTAGCTGAACATTGAGCAATTCGTCTTCTTCAGCATTACTATGCATTAATTCTTCAACAACCTGCACTTTCTCAATGAGCTTCTCGATTTCTACAATGGGAAATTGTAGTATTTTCACGCCAGGGCGACGTGCACGTTGACGAATAAGCACCACCAGACGTGACTGATTGACGTTCGCGTAATTTTCCGAGTCGACAAACAGGTAGAAGCCTTTTACGGCTTGCAAATACAACTGCTCCGTAGCCGTAGAATAGACAGATAAATGCTCCACGAACTTTGCAAAAATATCTTCAGTTAGATTTCCAATGGGGGTGACGGCTGGATCCATGGATTTTTTGGCCAATACTTCACTGAACGCTGATAGTGCATTTTTATAGGCAAGCATTGTCCGTTTGCTGCGCGCACGTTCGATCATTCGTAAATATTGATCTATTACATCTGCAACGGTAAGCGATTTACTCTCAGAGGTATCTGCCATGCCTTAATTATACGAAATTCCTTGTTCTTGTCAATGATTGCGATAATAATACTTATCGAAAACATAAGAAGGATTTTTGAAATCCACCGTTTACAAGACCTCCCACGCTCCCCCGCCGACTGTAAATGCGGAATGATGAGTGCGAAATGCAGAATAAAAAACGAAAGGCGAAAAGCGCCTCTCTACAATTCATCATTCCTAATTCTGCATTCTGCCTTGCCCTTCCCCCCTCCCCCACGCGGATGGATGCACTGTAGGTCACGTTTATAACGTGACGGCTCAACTTCTGCCCTTTGCCTTCCGCCTTTCAACCCTACTCTATTCGGCCTTCTGCATTCTGTTCGCAAGGTCTTCCCAACCCGCCAACCCTTCCGACAAACCAAGTTGCGGAGCAAGATTTTTCAAGGCTTCCAAGACTTGATAGTAGTTGATCTTTTTAGCAATAAGATAAGAATTTACCCACGTACTATATGCCTCTTGTTGCTGTTCGTTTTGAATATACACAAACCCCATATTGAACAAGGTGACACATAACCCGGCGCTATCGCCGATCTGCTGTTGAATCGTGAGGGACTGTTTGAGATAATCGAGCGCGGTCGCGTAATCGCCTTGTGCCTTGAATATCTGCGGGATGCGGTGATCAGAATAAGTAAATATTGTGAAAAATATGGGGGTGTCGAGGTTTGGTAGTGTAGAATTGCGGACTTCGGAGAAGGAAGCAAATGCCCAATATCATCATTTTGATCATCTGCCTGACTTTATTGTTCGGTTTCCTAAACGGCATGCATGACTCTCGTAACGTGATAACGACCATTGTCTCATCACGGGCGTATTCGCCCCAAATCGCTTTGGGTATCACTGTTCTAGCGGAACTATCAGGTCCGTTCATTTTTGGAGTGGCAGTTGCAAACACGATCGGACGCGGCATCGCCGACCCGGCGAGTATCAGCCTGAAAGTCATTTTGATAGCGTTATGCAGTGCCGTAATATGGAATTTATTCACCTGGAAATTGGGAATTCCGAGCAGCTCCTCCCACGCTCTGATCGGCGGGATCATCGGCGCGGCATCGGCGCGGGCTGGCGCTGGAGCAATCCAGGCGGATGGGTTGCTAAAGATCCTGATCTCATTATTCGCCTCCCCCATCCTCGGTTTTGTACTTGGCTTTATTTTGCTCAGGTTTATCTTCGCATTGTGCATAGACGCCCCGTTGCGGATCAACGAATTCTTCAAGAAAAGTCAACTTTTGACCGCCATCGCACTCGGGCTAAGCCATGGCAGTAATGACGGTCAAAAGACCATGGGTGTTATTACTCTGGCACTTGTCACTGGCGGATATATCAACTCATTTGCTGTGCCGCTTTGGGTGGTGGCTGCCTGTGCGCTGGCACTTTCCGGTGGAACCGCCATTGGCGGATGGGCTTTACTCCGTAAGCCGGGAAACACCTATTACAAGATCCGCCCCATAGACGGCTTTTCTACCCAGATCACTGCGGCATTGGTGATCATTGGCGCCTCTATCGTTGGTGGACCCGTCAGTGCCACACAGGTGATCAATACCGCCATCATGGGGGTTGGAGCGGCAGAACGGGCGAACAAAGTCCGCTGGGGTACGGCCAAGGACATCATCGCCGCATGGATCCTAACCATTCCCGCCACGGCTTGTATTTCTGCAGGCATGTACTGGCTGGCAACAAGGTATTTGATCGGATTATAAGAAAAGCCCCGAACGGGGCTTTTCTTATATGTGATTAGTACAATCCTGCTGCTGCAGGAACATTTTCACGAGGATGCAGGAGGATGGCATCTTTGTGGCAGCTTGCCCGGCAGACTCCGCAGCCAAAACATGCTGTTGGGTCGATGGAGACCTTCTTGTTATTTGATGAATAACGGATCGCTCCATACTGACACTGCCGCATGCATAAGCGGCAGCCGTTGCAGGAATCCGGCAAAACTTCAGCAACCCATTCTGCGCGAAACATCACAGGGTAATCTTTACGGGCATGTGTAATACGATATGCCATGCAGTCCTGATCGCAATTACACAGACCGCCGATAAACGGCGTCTTGAATGTCCACACGGAATGGACCAGTCCCTCTTTATCCAGTTTACGAATGGACTCGAGCGCCTCTTCCTTGCTAAGCGTTTCAAGGCTGAATGAGTCGTCAAGTGACTCCATCAACTGTTTATCCATGGTCAACCCGTAACAATATCGGGCGTTCATATTCCCCGTGGTCACTCTACGGCACACACAAGGGAGACGCACTGCACCCTGCACCATGGTTTCAAATATTTTTTCCACATCCTCCATGGGCACCACCTGCCCATAATGATCTGCTTTCTGCATGCGGGTCAGCGCCGGCTTGGCGAGTTTCATTAATGGTGTGCGGCGGACCTTATCCAGCTGTTTGACGCTTTTTGGCACACGGACATGAAATCCGTTCAGAAAGTCTGCGGCATATTCGCGCCGCTGGTTCTGATCCAGCAGGTCTTTTGAATAATTCTCCATCGTCAGGTACCACTTCTCCCCTTCCCCGTGTTGAGTGCAAAATTCACACATGACAGCCTCCTTATTTTCAAAAAGTATAGCCATGCAAAGAAAACCATCCAAGTGACATTACTCCGTGATTTTCCAACTTTATTAGACAGGAAAATCCATTGCGTAATTAGAATTTTTGTTCTATAATTATTCCATGAACGCTCTCGATACTCTCGTCGAACTCTCCAGCCAGATGACCTTGGAACACGCCGAAGAATCGCGAGGCGTCTCGGCAGCACAAGAGCGGGGTTTCTCCGCCCCTGCAAAACCCGGCTGTTATTCTCCAAAAGAACAACGTGCCGCTTTCGTCCACCCGGCGCAATTGCCGAATGGCAAGAGCATTCAACTGCTCAAGACCCTGCTTTCTTCTGCCTGTGAGCGCGATTGTTTCTATTGTCCCTTCAGGGCCGGGCGCGATTTCCGGCGCGCCACCTTCAAACCAGATGAATTTGCGGGGCTGTTCAGCAAAATGAATCAGAGTGGCTTCGCTCAGGGCGTCTTCCTCAGCTCTGGCATTGCAGCCGGAGGCGTCCGCACCATGGATAAGCTGCTCGACACCGCCCACATCCTCCGCTCAAAGCACGGCTTCAAAGGCTATCTGCATCTCAAGATCATGCCGGGTTCCGAGAAGGCACAAGTCTATCGCGCAATGCAGCTCGCCGACCGCGTCTCGGTCAACCTCGAAGCCCCCAGCACCGAACGCCTCGCCAAGCTTGCACCCCATAAAATTTTCATCGAAGAACTTATGCGTCCGCTCAGGTGGGTTGAAGAGATTCGCCGCAGCGTGCCTGCCTATAAATTTTGGAACGGCAAATATCCCAGTACGGTCACCCAATTTGTAGCTGGTGGTGCTGATGAAAGCGACCTCGAACTGCTCAATACCACTCAATGGCTGACGAAGAACGTCCGCCTCAAGCGCGCCTATTTCTCTGCTTTCCATCCCATTTTGGATACCCCCCTCGAAAATAAAGCCGCTGTGAATCCCATGCGTGAGCATCGCCTCTACCAAGCTTCGTTCTTGCTGCGTGATTACGGCTTCGAACTGGAAGACTTACCTTTCGCTTCGGATGAAAACCTTCCGCTTCACACTGACCCGAAACTTGCCTGGGCACAAGTGAACCTGACCCACGCGCCGATCGAAGTCAACCTGGCAGATAAACAACAATTGATCAAGATACCCGGTGTCGGCACCAAAGGGGCAGATGCGATCCTTTCGGCACGGCGAACTCAAAAATTGCGAGATCTCTCTGCGCTGAAGAAACTCGGTGTTATCGCGGAGCGCGCCGCTCCCTATGTTTTACTGGATGGTAAGCGCATGGCAAGTCAGCTCGCGTTGTTTTAATAACCTGTAGTAAAAAACGACCAATCCCCAAGTCAGCTGCTTGGGGATTGGTCGTTAAATCCCTGCGAATAAAGATGCTTTTATTCTATGGTAAATAAGGCGCAACACTCTCCATCGACTCTACGCCATTACTTAATTCATAAGCTATCATACAAACCCCATAAAAGTCTTATCTACCTCACCCGTTACATTCGTTACATTATCAATTACGTACTTTAAACATATTAATATTATCGATAACCTCCGGACATTCTCATTGAGAGAAAAAACAATTTCTTAACCTTAAAATATTTTATTTAATGAGAATAACTCTTGTATTTAATTTTATTATTGCTATACTGATGCAACAACAAACAAGTTTACAAAGGAGATAGTTAATGACAACTACAGCTGCAACGATGGATAAGTTAACCATCAAGACTGAAAATAAATTTAGAACACTAGCAACAAAACAAAATTATAAGAAGGGTGAAGTTATCAGCGCTATCCCCAGCGAAGATGTACGCGATCATCCTAACCGTTACACAGTACAGATCGGTCACGATAAACATACGCACGTTGGGAAACTTGCTGCGTTGAATCACTCCTGCGACCCCAATGTTATTCTTGATACCGAAAACATGGAAATGGTTGCTGCCCGTGATATCGAGAAAGGCGAGGAGCTTTTCTTCTTCTATCCTTCCACTGAATGGCAGATGGATGCTCCATTTATTTGCTTATGTGGTTCAGCGAACTGTATCAACGTAGTTGCAGGAGCTCGCTTCCTGCCTCTCTCTACGCTGGAACGACATTACCTCAATCCCCACATCCGCGATCTGATGATCGAGCTGCTCAAGAACACAAAGAATAATCTCAAAAAGATAAAATCGTAGTAAACAAAAAATCCGAAGCTAAGGCTTCGGATTTTTTGTTTATAGTTTTTGGTGCAATGCCAGCAATTTGTACGCACTCGACCATGGTTTTCCCAAGCGGTGGTTATCAGAAACTTCCACTTTATTGAATTTCTGTGCAATCGAAGGAAGCATGATGGCGATCGTGGCCCAATCATCAGAAAGGACGGCTTCCTTCAATTTGGCAGCGTACTGCGAAGCCCACATCCATTCCATACGGAATTTATCGGCTTTCACCCAGTAGTCGCGTTTTTCCCAGGCTGCGACCGAGGCATCGATACCCTCCGAAATGGCTTGCAATGCCAGCGCGATATATGCTGCCTGATCTTTCGTCTCCGGCGTTACCTGGCTTTGTTTCGCCAACTCACGGATGCATAACACGATCGATTTCGATAAACGGGTTCTTTCTTTTCCTACAGAGTCAGTATTGATCAGTCGGCTCAAGGCAGTTCTCCATTTGGATTTATACCCAGCGCGGCCGCAAATCGGATTTTCTCAAAGGAAAGAAAATATAATTCGTGACCGTGGGGAATTAACAATCGCGCGATTATACCGCCAGATTTCACTTCTTCGGATAAAATAGCGCGGCAAATATGACACACCAAATTAACGCTATTATCTTCGACCTTGGGAACGTCCTCGTCGGCTGGGACGCCTTTTTGCTTTATAAACGCTTCTTTCCAGATCGTGAAACGGTCGACCGATTCCTAGAGGAGATTCGTTTCCTCGAGTGGAATGCAAAACAGGATGCCGGGCGTCCATTCAAAGAAGGCGTCGCAGAGCTTTCAAATCAATTTCCACATTACTCTGAATTAATTCAGGCATATGACACTTATTGGGAGGAAAGCCTGACCGAACCATATTACGAAAGTATAGAGATCGTCCACGCCTTGAAAGATGCGGGCTGGCGGTTGTATCTATTAAGTAACTTCTCTTTGGAGAAGTTCAAGCTTATTGAACATAAATATCCGGTCTTGGAGTGTTTTGATCTCAAGATCATTTCTGGCGAGCAAAAAACCGTAAAACCAGAAGCAGAGATCTTTCACATCACCTTGCAAAAAATTGGACGCAAGGCAGAAGAATGCCTTTTCATAGACGACTCTCTTCCCAATATCGAAACTGCCAGTCAGCTGGGCTTTCAAACTATTCACTTCCAGTCCCCCACCCAACTGAGGCAGGACTTAATCACTCTCGGAATCAAAGGAATCACTTCATGAGTAACACACTTCAACAAAGTATGTTCGATGCCATTGAGACAGAATTGAAACAACAGGTGAGCCGGTTGGATCAACCGCATACTCAACCTTTCCATGAGATGCTCACCTATCACATGGGCTGGACAGGAGAGGGGGCAGGCGCCCAGGCAGCCGGGAAGCGTATTCGTCCATTGCTTACTTTGCTTTCAGTGGCTTCAATAGAAAATAAAAAGGAAGCTAATGGCAGTAATAATTGGCTACACGCAGTTTCATTAGCCGCATCTATCGAACTCGTGCATAACTTTTCACTTGTTCATGATGATATCCAGGATAACTCAGAACTGCGTCGAGGCAGAAAAACCGCTTGGGTCAAATGGGGCGCGCCAATGGCGATCAATGTTGGTGATGCCTTATTCGTCATTGCAAATCAGGCGGCTCTTAGTTTGAAAGCACATTACCCTGCAGAAATAGTCGTACGCGCAGCCGAAATATTGAATAACTGCTGTCTTGATCTGACCCGTGGTCAGTTTCTCGATATGTCTTATGAAGAACGCAATGATCTTACGATGGAAGATTATTGGCCCATGATTGGTGGTAAAACCTCTGCCCTACTCTCTGCTTGCACCCAAATCGGAGCTCTTCTTGGCTACGCGCAAGAAGAGGCGATAGAAAATTATCGGCTGTTTGGATATCACCTTGGACTCGCATTCCAGGTTCAGGATGATGTACTGGGCATTTGGGGCGACGAATCCGTAACGGGTAAATCTGCGGCGAGCGACCTGGTCGAAGGAAAAAACTCACTGCCTGTCTTATTCGCTCTTGAGAAAAAAGGAGAGTTTTCCAAACGCTGGAGGCAGGGACCGATCAGACAAGATGAGGTTGGGTATGTGTCGGGACTTCTTGAAAATGAAGGCGCAAAACTTTATGCGGAGAAAACTTCTGAAGACCTAACCCAGAAAGCACTTGGTTACTTAAAGGATGCCGCCCCGCAGGGAGAAGCTGGAAAGGCGATCCTTGGACTGGCAAACACGCTCTTAAAACGCAAACAATAACAAGTGGCAGAGCGAGACGGTGAATATCGGGCTTGACATAGCTTTTCAGCCTAACGTATAATCCCGCCGTTGTTTATGCGGGTGTAGTTCAGTGGTAGAACATGTGCTTCCCAAGCACAATACGCGGGTTCGATTCCCGCCACCCGCTCAAAAAAAGCCGAGGAAATTTCCACCTCGGCTTTTCGTTATGCTATACTAGTCACACAAACTATATCAAGTTGTAAGGTAGCTGTCATGATGACGTGTCAGCAGTAAAGTAAAATTTTGCGTGGAGAGTACCAGGCATGCCAGACCATGGACGTGGAACCATTTTGTATGTAGAAGATAACCCTGATAATCGAAATTTAATTAGAAGGGTACTGAACGCGGAGGGGTACGCAATGGTGGAGGCTGCCCATGCCGAACAAGCCTTCAAGAAACTCGAAAATGAGAATATTGATCTGATCCTGATGGATATTAATATGCCTGACATGGATGGATATACCCTGACGGCAAAGATCAAGAAGATGGAAAAATATAAAAACATCCCAATTGTGGCTGTAACAGCCAATGTGATGCGCGGAGATCGGGAAAAATCTCTTGAAGCAGGATGCGATGGCTATATCCAAAAGCCGATCGATATTGATACTCTCGCCCTGCAGGTCGAACGCTTCATCACAAGGAGAACCAATGCCTGACCAAGAACCAACCCCAGCTGTTTCAGATACCCAACCCATACGCAAGCCGACCATTCCAAAAGATGCGGCAGTGCTTGTGGTGGAAGATAATGTCTCGAATTTCGTTTTGATCGCCCGTATGCTCGGTTATCTGGGCATTCATTGCGAATGGAAAACCTCTGGTTACGAAGTGGTTGAGTATGCTGACACCCTGCCGCGACTGGATCTAATCCTTATGGATATCCGCCTGCCATATGAAGATGGGTACGGCGCGCTAAAAAAGATCCGCGCGTCAGAGCGTTTTAAATCGGTTCCCATCATCGCTGTTACGGCAGAAGCCAGCCATGAACAAATGAAAAAAGCAAAAGAATCCGGGTTCGATGGTTTTCTAGGCAAGCCGCTTGATCCGGATCGTTTCCCCGACCAAATTCGCCGGATATTAAACGGAGAACCAGTCTGGGAATTTAGTTAGTGTTAAAATTTTGCTAAATGACCATCCCTGCTGCGCCCAAGTATGAAACTCAAAAAGGAAAGCCCATAAGCAGTCTTACGAGCACCCTCGTCAGGACGCTTCTGGTCTTTACATTTATTCCGCTTGCCTTGATGGCGGGCACGGCTTATTTCCGTGCCCGTAGCTTATTAAAGGAACAGGCAAACCATCAACTTGAAAGCCTGCTTGTAAATCAGGTTCAAGTGATCCACGATGGCGTACAAGCCAGGGAAAATAACTTAAGAGAAATACTCGAAAAAGAAAATACTTCTCCCCTGATCGAAGCGGTCTTGCAGACTAACTCACAAAGTGATCAGTTCCGCACAATCCGGAGTGATTTTTTTAATAACCTACTCAACAAGGATTCCGAAGGGAGATTCAACGGCTTCGACGAACTCATCCTGGTAGACTCCGAGGGCGTTGTAAGGCTCGCTAGTAATGAAGCTTGGCAGGGTGCAACCCTGTCCCCCACCCTGCTGGAATTTGAAGACACACAGTCGAAACTTTCGAACGGGCTCTCACCACTACCTGGAAATGAACTCGTTCTGATCACGGCGGTCAAATATAAAACGGAGAGCGCGCCGTTTCTTGCTGTACTGATCGGCATTACAAAAGGCGACGCCTTGCAGCAACTACTTCGCCCGCTCAATATCGCTCCTTATGCAAGCACTTATTTCATAACTTCAGCCGATGATACCTTTACAGCAAATCACGAAACGGGTGTGTTTGCCCACTACGACATGGAAACCGAAGCCAAAGCCCGGTTCTGGTCGGAATTAAATTCAATACAGGGACAGGCTGAACAGCCGTCTTCCACACTTGAACTTAAACTAAACGAAACAAGTGTCATTGCTCAAGTGCAGTGGGTACCCATCCTTCAAAGCGGGGTCGTACTTGCAATTGAGACATCAACGATCTTTGCCCAGATCAACAGCCTTACACCATTCACGATTCTGCTTGTACTGGGTACCATCAGCGCCATGGGAGTCGTCCTGTATTACGGGACAAGGCGCGTGATTAAACCACTGCAATCCTTATCTTCCAAAACTCGAAAATTCGCCGAGGGAGATTTAAGCCAGCGCATTGAGATATTGAATAGCAACGACGAAATCGGGCAGCTTTCACAATCTTTCAATTACCTTGCCGACCAAATCGAAGACAATTACAAGTCACTTGAGCGAAAAGTAGAAGAACGCACCTTGCAGATCCGCACAGCAGCTGAAGTGGCGCAAAGTATCACGACCATCCCAAACCTTGACGCAATGCTAAAGAAGACGGTTGAATTACTGGTACAACAATTTAATTTCTATCAGTCCAGCATTTTTCTGATGGATCGAAGCAGAAAAAATATTGAGTTTAAATCCGGTTTTGGCTCTGCTACGCAAGGTTTATTGGAACAAAAATACAGCCTTCCTGTCGGATCGAATTCGATCATCGGTTGGGTGGCGGCAAACAACAAACACAGGGTCGCTTCAGATACCGCAGATGATGAACTACACCTGACAAACGAACTCATGCCGGAAACAAGGTCAGAGGCTTGTGTACCCATCTCACTACATAACCTAGTTCTGGGTGTGTTGGATGTTCAAAGTACTCAACCAGAGGCGTTCAGCTCAGATGCGATTCTCATGTTACAAACGCTTGCAAGCCAAATCGCAGCGGCAATCCAAACCGCAAGTCTCACGGAATCGAGCCAGATCAACTTCCAGGAACTGGACCGACTCTACCGCTCCAGCCGCCTGATCGCTGAAGCAAAGGATGAGGCAGATATCCTGCGGGTTGGCGGTCAAATCTTAAAGGGCTCCCCCTACCCCATCGTCCTCTTCAAAACATCCAACGGATTCTTAAAGGTTGCCGCAGTCTCAGATGTAATTCGCGCCGATATCCCCACAAACATACAGCAAAATGGCATTCAGTCGAGCCAACAAGAGTTGAAGGATTATCTGTCGCACGGTGCTGTTTCGTCTTCCAGTGCAAGCGCCGATCTACCCAAAGCATTTAAAGAGACTCTTCGTGCATTAGATCTGTTGAACGCGGTATTCCTGCCGATCAACGGGCGGGATTCGCTGGAAGCTGTGATAATGATCGGATCCAGACAGCAAACCCTTTCCATGGCAACGCTGCAACCGTATGAAAATCTCGTAGACCTTATGTCTGTAACAATCCAGCGCGCAAAGGCTGTGGTCGAAACAGAAAAACACTTAAGCGAAGTGGAATCTCTCGCTTCAATGAATGAGTTGATCTCATCTACTTCAGATATTCAAGGGTTTTTCCATGCCTTGCTGGGCAAGATCCAGCAGATTATTGGCGATTACAACCTGATCGTAGCAACGTACGATGAAGAAAACAACTCCGTCCAGATCCCCTTCAGTTATGAGAATGGAAAAATCCTATCCATCCCGTCGTTTCCGCTGGGTGAAGGATTAACTTCTATTTTGATCCGTACGCGCCAGCCATTGTTGCTGGTAAAAGATACAGAGAAAAAAGCAGTGGAACTTGGCGCAAAAGTGGTTGGCAAGCCTGCAAAATCATGGATGGGCGCCCCCATGATCGTTCAAGGAGTTGTACTCGGTGCATTGGTCATTCAAGACCTTGAACATGAAGAAGCATTCAATGAAGATGATATGAAATTCTTCACTACGGTTGCGAGCCAGGTTGCAGGCGTCATTAAAAGCGTACAACTCCTGGACGAAAGCAAGCAACGAGCCATTCAAATTGAAACGGCTGCTGAAATTGCGCGCGACATCAGCGGGTCATTAAATCTGGATGAACTTTTGAACAAAGCGGTCAACTTGATCCGCGAACGGTTCAATTTCCATCACGCCGGCATCTTCCTTCTGGATCTGCCCGGTGAATTTGCCATCATTCGTGAAGCCACGGGTGAAGCTGGGGCGCAAATGAAGCGTCAGGGACACAAGATCGGGGTCGGTTCGAAATCGATCGTGGGATATGTCACTGGAAAAGGCGAAACGCTGATCGTAAGTGATACGACAAAAGATCTGACCTACTACCCTAACCCGCTTCTGCCTGAAACCCGGGCTGAAGTTGCCATTCCATTGCGAGTCGGTGAACGGATCCTGGGTGCGCTCGATGTGCAAAGCACACAGCCGTATGCATTCCATGAAGATAACCTACGCAGTTTGCAGATTCTCGCAGATCAATTGGCGATCGCGGTTGCGAATACTGAACTGTTCGCTGAGACTCAAGAACATCTCTCTCAGCATCGCTTATTGCATCACATTACTTCCTCTGCAGCTTCGGGGACCACTCTTGAAGAGGCTCTTGAAAGTGCGGTCAGTGGTCTTCAAGTAACGCTTGGCGGCGACAGGGTTATGATCCTTCTGGTAGACCGCGAAAAACGCGTGCTGGAAGTGAAAGCTGCAGTTGGTTATGCGGAAGATATCAGTACCATGAAGGTTGAGGTAGGAAAAGGCATCACCGGCTGGGTTGCTGCGCACAGACGCCCTCTACGCCTTCGTGATGTCAGTGAAGACTCCCGATATATTGAAACCAGCCCAAACACCCGGTCTGAATTAGCCATTCCATTGATCTATAGAAACGAAATTCTGGGTGTGATCAATGTGGAAAGTGAACAGGCAGATGCCTATTCAGAGAACGATGAGGAAATGCTTGGCACGCTTGGCGGCAGCCTGGCAGCAGTGATCGCAAATGCCCGGTTGTTGGAGCAGATCAGGGCGCAGTCTGAACGCGAACGTCTGATCAATGAGATCACAGCCCGAATCCGCAGGTCTTCCGATGTTCAGTCAATTCTTCAGACAACAGCAGGCGAGATCGCAAGAGTTACCGGCGCGCGGTACACAAAGATCCAGGTGGATCCAAAACCCGGCGAATCCACGCGTGAAGAGAGTCAATCATGAAGTTACCCTTCAAACAGGATAATCCCTCAGAATCGCTTGGAACCACAGAAAGAGTCTATGCAGCATGGCGCGAGCGGTTTATCGTCCCGCTGCTGATCGGGACGATGATCTTCGGTGCCATCGCACTGTTGCCAGCGATCATTGCATCTGACAGTATCTTGATCGATGGGATCTTTATAACAGCCTATTCGATCGTTGGACTAACCGCTATTAGCCGGGTTTCTTATACGATCCGCATTGCTGCATTCCTCATCGGCATTTATGCGATTGCGCTTGGAGAGGTTATTAGTCTTGGAATCCTTGGCGATGGTCTGTTCTTCTTTTTGGCACTGGTTGTTTTTGCAACAATGCTACACTCGCCGCGCTCCGGGATCCTGTCGATCGCAGCCAGCATCCTTAGCTTTGTGATACTTGGCTGGCTAATGCTTTCAGGGCGGCTCATCCCGCTCAACCTAAATGCAACCCCGGCAAAATTTGAAGATTGGATCAGTGCTGGGGCAGCGCTTCTAATGTTCGGTGTTGTGATCATTATTGGCTTCCAACAATTGGAACGAGAGTTTACCCAAGCCCAGGGGCAGGTCGCCACGTCTCTCTCCGCGCTACGCGAAGAACGCAACAACCTCGAAACCAGGGTTCAGGAGCGCACCGTGCAATTGCGCCGCATCAATGAAGTGGGACGGGCAGTGGCTGCAATCCTTGAACTCAACGAGATCATCTCACTAACACCGAAGTTCATCCAAAATGAATTCGGCTTTTACTATACAGCGATCTATCTAATTGATCCATCAGGGCAATGGGCTGAACTTAAGGAAGCCGCGGGCGAAGCAGGCAAGATCATGAAAGATAAAAAACAACGCTTCAGCCTCAACGGAAAGAGCATGGTTGCACAGGTATTGCGCACCAAAAGCGGACAGATCCTGCATGATGCCAACCAGATCCGGACGGATAACCCCATGTTCCCTTATACACGTTCGTTGATCATGGTGCCGTTAATCGTTGGTGATACCGTCCTTGGTTTGCTTGAAATGCATTCCTCCAAAGACAATGATTTTCTGCCGCAAGATCTGGATGCCTACCAAAATATGGCAAACGGTATAGCAATCGGCATCGAAAATGCCAATCTGTTCCAGGAAGCGCAAAAAAGTATTACAGAAATGCGCGCCACACAAAGACTATATCTGGAAAATGCGTGGACATCACTTGCCTCAGAAAAGTCATTAAACTATGCTCTCGGCGATACTGATCAGGCTGAAAACTTCCCGCTTGAAGTACCTTTGGCATTACGCAACCAGACCATTGGTCAGATTCTTGCAGCGGGATCGAACGAATGGACAGCAGAACAAAAAGACCTGGTCGAGTCGATTGCAGAACAAGCTACGCTTGCCATCGAGAACGCGCGCCTGGTGGAAGAGAGCCGCTTCGCCGCATCACACGAAAGACTTACGAACGAGATTATTTCAAAGATCTGGGCGTCGCCAAACATGGACGGCATTCTGCAGACAACAGTGCGTGAATTAGGACGCAACCTGGAAGCTTCTGAGGTGGAGATCGAAGTTTCACTGGAGGATATGAATGAGGAATAAAAGCATTCAATTCTCAGCATTCGATCTGAAGACATGGCGGGAACGTTTCATCCGCATTGTTTTGCGGGTTGCATCCATCCTTGGTGTGATCATGATCAGTGCGTCTTTTTCCACTGCCACGAACACCGACAGGGTTTTATTCATCGTCATGTATATCATCCTGCTCGCAATAACGCTCCTGCCGACCGGGTATACATTACGGGCTTACCTGCTTCTGATCATTACCACAATTGTCGGTGTGAATGCAGTTCTAGCATGGGGACCGTGGGCAGATGGGTCTCTCTTTCTCTTATCAACTGTGGTCATGGCAACCCTGTTATTGGACAACAAAATAGATTTTGTTCTTCTCGCGGGTAGTATTTTATTTTTAATTACACTCGGCTTGCTTTCACTAAACGGAGTCTTTGATGTCCGCTCACCCCAGGCACCACCCTTAGACCTTGCAAGCTGGGGTGTATATATCGCCGACTTTTCGATCTTGGGTATCATCATCATTTCAGCAACAAATATGCTCAAAAGCGCTTTTACCAAGGTTGTTACTCAAATGCAAACCGCTTTTGAGGCGCTTGATATGGAAAGAAAAAATCTTGAACATAAGGTTCAGGAACGCACCACCGAACTTGAAACACGCATGTCGCAGTTACGTGCATCAGCCCTTACAGCCGGAGTCATTGCCGAAACGCAGGAAATCACAGAATTATTAAACAAAGCAGCCAGTTTGATCTCGGAGCGGTTCGAGTATTATCATGTTGGCATTTTTATTTTGGATGCCCAGAGAAGAAACGTTTACCTACAATCGGCATCTTCTGAAATCGGAAAAAGTTTGATCGGGCGTTCGTTCCATGCCGAGCCAGATCGAAAAAATCCGCTGGCAGTGGTCGTGGAAACCAACAAGACCCTTATTACATCCGATCTGGATAGAACGAACTTTACACAAGATCCAAATTTCCCGCTCACCCGTTCTCGCATGATCCTGCCACTTTCTGTCCGCGGAACAGTGATCGGGCTCATTGATATTCATTCCGATCAGCCACGAGCCTTTTCGTCTGAAGAAGCGGAAATCATCCAGACTCTGGCAGACCTAACTGCCATCTCTTTTGATAATGCCCGCCTTTTGGATGAAACACGGAATCTTTTGACACAGCTCGAGTCAAATACAGCCTTACAGACACAGAGGACCTGGTCCAAATTCACTAGCCGCCACAAAAGTGCCTATTTATACACACCCGCTGGTGTACGCCCTATCTTTGCGCGAGACAAGCAAACTAATGCAGACGATCTTTATGTTCCGGTTTCTCTTCATGGGCAGGAGATCGGAAGGATCAAACTCAAAAAGAGAAAGGGTATTTCGAACGAATGGTCTGAGCGTGAACGTGACCTGGTGGAAAAAATATCCTACCAAGTGGCACTTGCCCTTGAAAACAGCCGCCTTGTGGATGAGGCTCAAAAAAATGCGCTTCGAAACCAGATGGTTGCCAATTTTTCAACCTTTGTGCGTGAAACACTTAACATTGAAGAGGTTGTTCGTTCTGCTGCTACCGAGTTACGAAAAGTGTTTGACTTAAAAGAAGCAGAAATCTTGATCAGCACTTTATCTCCGCAACAATCCGAGCAAGATTCCTAGTTTTGCAAACTGGTCAGACTTTATTTACGAGAAACTCTATGGAAAATTCGTCACAACCAAAAGCGCGCTCGTCCATTGGAATTTGGTCAAGGCTAAATTTTTCGCAAAAATTTGCGATCTTAGCAGTGTTCTTTGCACTGCCTGTGATCGTTTTCATTCCTGTTTCACTTATTGAACAGTATGATCACGTTAACGAATACGGTATTAAAGAAAAAGCTGGGACGGTTTACCTTCGTGCGCTATGGGAAGTGAACATCAGCGTCCAAAACTACAGCAGTATCTATAATCAAGGTGCATCTGAAGAGAGCCTTGAAGAAGCCCGCAAAAAAGTTGATGCCAGCCTCAAAAACCTCGTGGCAGTAGAGGAGGCTACTGAAAGTTTTGAGTTAAGTTTCTCTGCAAATGAATTAACCCAAATCTGGGGAGTCGTTGAAACCCAGGAAAGTATTGCCTTATTCCTCGAAAAATTATCAGATGCGATTCTTGAAGTCGGCAATAAATCCAATTTGGTTCTCGATCCCGATCTGGATACGTACTATCTTATGGATGCAGTTTTACTTAAACTGCCAGATAGCCAAAACGATGTTTTCAGAATAGGTTCGATTCTTGTTAATGTCCAAAAAAACAACTCTCTTTCGAGCGAAGAACAACGCGAGTTTGAAAGGCTCATATCGAGCACCAGGGAAAACCTGGCAAGTCTCGAAAAAAACCTGAGCACCGCAAATGAAAATAATAAAAATCAGTCTATAACCCCGGAACTTATTGCAAATTTTACAATTTACAAAAATAATCTGGAAGCTTTATTGAGCACTCTAGAGCAGGATGTTCTTAAGTCAAACGTTGCACCAAATTTTGAAGAAGTAAACATTCTTCAGGCTTCAGGAAGTCGAAGCGAGTCTTAATTTTTATTCGTTGATCTCTGCCCGCCTTGAAATCGGCATAAACAACCGTATTAATAATACGGTTGTGCGAGTGTTCACTCTGCTTGTTTTAATGGTCATTAGCACATTGGGTGCGTTCTTCGTCGGGAATCAACTTATCCGCTCCATCAGTATCCCCCTTCAAAAAACGATCCAGGCTGCCGAAGCCTTCTCGTCCGGGGAATTTTCAACGCGCATTGATTATGAGGCGAGTGATGAAGGTGGACAAGTGATTTCTGCTTTTAATAAACTGGCTCAGGAAGTTGAATTACAGCAAAAAAATCTGCACACCCGAACCGTAGAGCTGGAAAATAAAACCCGCAAACTCGAAACAATCTCAACTATTGCCCGCGAAGTTACAACTTTCCGCGATATTTCCACGTTACTTACAGCAGCGACCAAACTTGTTCATGAAAACTTTGGGTACTATCATGTAGGCATCTTCCTGCTGGACGAGAGAAAAGAATTTGCCGTTCTGGCAGCCGCCAACAGCGAAGGCGGTAAACAAATGCTCGAGAAAGGTCATCAACTCAAAGTCGGCGAGACGGGTATCGTGGGGTATGTATCGGAAAATCTTCAAGCCCGTATTGCTTTAGATGTTGGCGCTGACGCAGTTTTCTTTAATAATTCATACCTCCCCAATACACGTTCCGAGATGGCGCTCCCCCTTGTAGTTAGCGGGCAACTGCTTGGTGTATTGGATGTGCAAAGTACCGAACCGAAAGCCTTTGTTGAAGATGACATCAATACCTTGCAAATTCTGGCAGAGCAGATTGCTGTTGCAATTCAAAATGCAAACCTGTTCAGTGAAGCAGAAAAGGCACTCAGTGCTGCGCGTGCCACATACGGACAACTGAGCCGTGAAGCATGGAGCAAAATGCTTCGGAATCAGGAAAAGATCGGCTTCCTGGCAACACCGCCCGCCACCATCCCGATCCAAAGCGATATTGCCGAACCTGCGATTTCAAAAGCAATTGAAACCGGGGATCTCATTCTCGGTAGTGATGGTCTAACAATCAGCGTGCCTGTAAAGATCCGTGGGTTGGTCATTGGTGCAATCCGTTTGAAAAAAGCAGAGATTGCAGATGCTTGGACACAAGACGAAACCAATCTCGCCATTTCGTTATCTGATCAACTAAGCGGAGCATTGGAAAGCGCCCGTCTTTACCGGGAGTCTTTGCAACGGGCAGCCCGCGAATCACTGGTTTCTGATATTTCTGCCCGGATCACTTCTTCCGCTACAAGAGATGCGATCATCCGCGAAACAGTTCAGGAATTAGGTCAATCTATTCCACGCACATCAGTAACCTTCCAGTTGCTCGATCAAGATAATGATCAGGATCAGAGTCAAGCCACGGGTAAAGATGCGAAGGTCTCGATCAATGAGTAACGAGAATATGAAACAAAGAAACGTACTCGATTTTTTATTTAAAGATCGACCGGGCGAGGAACTTGGTCAACGTGCTGAGGCACTTGTAGCCCAAGGGCTTGGATTCTTAAGCACACTTGTTACAATCCTGGTTTTTCAAAAACCTATTGTGCTTGTAGCCTCTCTAATTGTCAATCTTGTGGCGGTCTTCACATTGATTCAAGCAATTCGAGGGAAGTTCAAATATTTGATTCTTTTCCCTTTAGTGACAACATTTGCGATCGCTCTGGTCGCGATCGTTGAAGGCAGGGGGGCGCACGACCTCATTTGGATTGGCACTCTTGGGCTTTTCCTGCTTGCAAATATCCATGGTCGTCAATCTACTTGGGTGCCTATAATGCTGGGCGTGCTTATGCTTGGATTGTTTATCGCCACCGGGGTGGCTGAGATCAATAACATCTTGCCAAACAAATATGGAACTGACGTTGAGCATATCTTTCTTGGATCTCTTTACTTAAGTGCCATTATGGGCGCAATGACAGCAATATTTCACCGGCATCGCAGGCTGCTCAAAGTTGCGACCAGCAGTCATGAAGAAGAAATGGAAGCCAAACAACAGCTTGAGCGCATTAATAACGCACTTGATGAGCAAGTAAAAACCCGCACTGAAGAGTTGGACAAGCTCAACAAAGAGCTACTGGTCAAGACGGCTCGCCTTCAAGCAGCGTCCGATATCACCCAGGATCTGACAAAAGTGCTGCATGAAAAAACATCTGACATGCTCGCGCGCGCTACGCGCCTGGTAAGCGATAAACTCGGCTACTATCATGTGGGCATTTTTCTTGTGGACACTGCTCGCGGGTTTGCAGTATTAAAGGCAGCAAACAGCAAAGGCGGGCAACAGATGCTGGTAAAACGGCATCAACTCAAGGTTGGCGGAACTGGGATCGTTGGTTACGTTTCTCAAAGTGGACGTCCGCGTATCGCGCTTGATACCGGGGCGGACGCCGTATTTTTCAACAACCCATACCTGCCTGAGACCCGTTCTGAGATCTCGCTCCCCATCGTCCTCGGAAATACAGTAATTGGTGTTCTTGATGTGCAGAGCACTCAATCGGCTGCTTTTAATGAAGAAGATACCAACATCCTCATGACGATCGCCAATCAGCTTGCAGTGTTATTACAGCACAATAATGAGCATTCAACTGAAGTTAAAATCTCTGCAGGTACCAGTCGTTCTGTCATTTCTCTCACAGAAAGCCAATTCGGATATTCCTTTCATTCGGACGGCACCATTGTTTCAAATGTCACTCTGGAATCAAACCCTGTATTGGATAAAGCCATCGCATCAGGTGAAACCTTGGCAGTCAACCGCACTTCCAAGAACACTCCATCCATGCTGGTAGTTCCCGTCAAATTCCGAGACCAAGTCATTGGCGTCATTCATATTGAGTCAGAAGAGGCAAATCGAACCTGGAGCGAAGATGAGATACTGTTGGTTCAGTCAATTTCCGACCGCGCAGCTCTGGCGCTGGAAAATGCGCGCTTGTTTGAAAATGCCACACGCAGAGCCGAGCAAGAAGAAACCATCTCCCGTGTAACAACACAGATCGGATCCTCAACAGATTTCGACCGCATTATGCAGACTACGATCCAGGAGTTAGGGCTTGCGCTGGGCGCATCTCGATCTTTCATTCAGATCGGAACCCAGGCTACTCCGGATGAGAAGGCTTCAGAATGAGAAAATTAAGAGATACGACCAAGCCGGTGATTCGAACCAACGAACCACGCAATGTAGACAGTCGCAGATTCAGCTTAAGCCTTAAGCTCCCTTCGGCTGTGATTGGCGTACTGATAATCGCGTTTACGATTTACACCTTTCTTAGCATTCGTCTTTCACAGCAAGCCCTTCTCGACACATTACGAGAGGAACTGCAAGATCAAGCCGCAGCAAAAGTAGAAGTGATCCGTTCAGACTTATTCATTGCACAAGCAGTCGCCAAACAATTGGCAGTTTTTGCAGAGACCGATAGCATTAATGATGCTAATCTTAAACAGATACTGGAAACATCAGTATCCCGTAATGAACGCGTCTTTGGCTCTACGATCTCTTATGAGCCCAACCGTTTTCAGCCTGACTTGACATACTACGCGCCATACTACTATCGCCTGCCAGATAATACTGTGGGGTACGCAGACCTTGGAACTCCCGACTACGACTATTTCAACAGGGATTGGTACTCCCTGCCAAAGGCAAGCCTAACCCCAATGATCTCAAAGCCCTATTTTGACTATGGTGGTGGTGAAATTTGGATGGTAACTTGGAGTGCGCCATTCTTTGAAAACAACGGTGATTTTCAAGGAATAGCCACTGCCGACATAGCATTTTCTCACACACAGGAAATCATCAGCACGATAGATGTCGGTCAAAATGGCTATGCCTTTATGATCGATTCAGCGGGAATCATTCTTGGGATCGGCGAAAATGGCGGTGAATACAAGATCATGTCTGATTCGATGGTCCTTGCTGCTTACACTGAAAAAACAAACCGTTGGATCAAATTAATCGCAGATATGCGGGCCGGCAAAAGCGGTTTCATCGAAGCAACCGACCCACGCGGCGAACCGATGCTGGTTGCCTACGCCCCCGTAGGGTTGGATACCGGCTGGTCCATTGCACTCGCCTATCCGCGGACAGAGCTATCCACTAATACTGCACAACTACGCCAAACTCTGATTGGTTACACAGTCGTTGTTGTACTCATCTTCAGCATCCTGCTCTTCTTATTTACACGCTCCATCACTGAGCCACTGCGAAAACTTAAAGATTTCGCCAACCGTGTATCAGATCGGACTCTTGCCGGAAACGAACAGGATTTCCCCGAAAAAGTCCACATTCAAACGCAAGATGAATTGGAAGACCTCGGAAACGCATTCAACCAAATGTCCGAAGATATTAAAAGGTCATTCGGAACACTGGAAGACAACGTCGCCACACGCACCAAAGACCTTGCCCGGCTGGCGCTTCAACTTCGCACCGTTGCAGAAGTAAACAGCGAACTCGCGGTCATTCGCGACCAGAGCACCCTGCTCAACGTTTCAGCGAGCCTGATTCGTGAACGCCTTGGTTATTATCACGTGGGCATTTTCCTAGTCGATGAGAAAGGCGAGTTTGCGATCCTGCGTGGAGCCAGCAGCACTGCGGCAGACGAAATGCTAGCCAGAAACTATAAATTACGGGTTGGCGAAACTGGGATGGTTGGCAATGTTACAAGCTCAGGGCGAGCATACATTGCACAGGATGTTGACATAGACTCGGTACATTTTAACAACCCATATCTTCCTGAAACCCGATCCGAAATCACCCTACCCTTACGTAGTTACAACGTAACCATCGGGGCTTTGGATATTCAAGCAAAAACTCCTCAGGCCTTTGGTGACCGTGATCTCCAAACCTTGCAGGTCCTGGCAGATCAACTTGCAGCCGCTATTGAAAACTCTCAATTGGTAGAGCGTCTTGAAACAACACTTAGTGAGCTTTCAAAAACTAATCAAGAGCAGACCAGGCAAACATGGCAATCTGCGATCAACAAACGGAGTATTCCCGCCTACGAATATGATGGACTGCAAATCCGCCCCATGCCGGATAATCTGTCACCGGAACTCGCAGCAGAACTGGAAAGTGGTAAGCCGATCATTCTTAACCCGGCTGGAAGCGCCAAAAACACGCTTTTGGTACCGCTGACAATTTTCGGGCAAGTCATTGGCGTGATCGGGTTGGAACAGGATATCCGTAACCGAACATGGAGCAAAGATCAAATTGCCATCGCCCAGGCAGCAGCCAACCGTGCAGCACTAACCCTTGAAAATGCGCGCTTGTTCGAAGAAAGTAACCGCCGCGCTATTAAAGAAAGCACCATCTTTGAAGCTACCAACCGCATAGGCTCTGCTGTAAGCATGGAAAACATCCTCCAAATCACAGCAGAAGAGCTTGAAAAAGTGCTAAGTAGCACTGAGATCACCATCCAATTTACGGACGGATCGTCCGACAAGAAATAACAAGGAAGATTTTATGCTGCAAACCATTAGGCATACCCTGGCTCCACCGATCTTTAACGATGAAGAAAACGCGCATTGCCCTTTTGTTGAATAGCATCTTATGGGCGGTTATCTTCATAGGCTTGATTTACACGCTCATTGCACCGATCATTCTTGATCAGTTATTTTCCGCCATGCTCACTGGCACAGTTGTTGTCGCCGGGGTGATTGCCCGTCAATTAATGTTTCGCGGGCATGTACGTGCAGCCTCAATCATCCTTCTCGTTGTGTTCGATCTGATCTTGATCCTATCCATCATCATTTCAAATGGGACGTTTGGTGCAAGTTATAGCAGCCTCGTACTGACAACCGTACTGGCTGGCGTCTTGCTTGGAGGACGCGGAGGGTACACTTTCGCAGGAATCAATACCCTGATCGGACTGGGCATTATGCTGTTCCAGGATTCGCTACCAGTTACAATGATCCCCCAAAACCCGGTCACATTCTTTTCTTCATTGGTCGTATATGTGTTCTTTATTGCAGCACTGCTTCAAGCATCTGCCCAGGGGTTCGACAAACTCACAGAAAATCTCCGCCGTACACAGCAAGAATTGACCGAAAAGAATCAGGAAATGCAGAAATTCGCCGTAGGGCTCGAAGCCACCATCGCCGCCCGTACCGCAGAATTAAACACCGCCAATATCCGTATTGAACGCCGCGCAAAGCAGTTCGAAGCTATTTCAAAAATTTCGCGGGTAATCAGTCAGACACAAAACCTTGATATCCTGTTGCCCCAAATCACAGAGTTGATCAGCCAGCAGTTCAATTTTTATCACATTGGCATTTTCCTAATGGATGTCAACATGGAATACGCAGTATTGATCGCCGCCAACAGTGTTGGCGGAAAAAAGATGCTGGCGCGAAATCACAAATTAAAGGTAGGTCAAACTGGCATTGTTGGTTATGTAGCCGGATCAAAACTTCCGCGCATCGCTCTCGACACAGGCGCAGATGCCATCTACTTCAATAACCCAGATTTGCCTGAAACCAGATCTGAATTAGCACTTCCTTTATTACGCAAAGCTAACGAGATCATTGGCGTTCTGGATGTACAAAGCCAGACTCCCAACGCTTTTAGCCAGGAAGATGTCCGTACCCTGACAACACTCGCAGACCAAGTGTCGATCGCAATCGAAAATGCCAAACTTTTTGAGGAGCAGCAAAGAGTATTGCTTGAAACGCAGGCATTTTACAACAACGACCTTCGAGAAGGTTGGGGACGCTTCACACGAGCCCAAAACATTGCAGGGATTCAAAGACGCAATTTGAAGAACAGTTTTCTACCCGAACCTCTCGAATTGCCCGGCGCAGTAGAGGCGGTTCGGTCTGGTGCTGTGTTTCAAAAAGTCGAAAGCGACGGCACCTCACTATTGACCATACCGATCAGATTACGCGAGCAAACCGTGGGAATCCTTAACGTCAAATCGGGATACAACCGCAACTGGAGTGACGACGAACTAGATATCGTATCTGCGATCGTAGGACGTGCGGCGTTATCCATCGAAAACGCCCGGCTACTTGAAGATAGCCAACGCATCGCCCAACGCGAGCATGTGATCGGTGAAATCTCCTCCAAGATCGGAGCAAGCACTCAGATCGAAGATATTTTGAAAACAGCAGTCCGTGAGTTGGGCATGCACATTAGCGGCTCTCAAGTCACTGTTGAGATCGGAAGCGATGACTGATGACAAATCAAAAGATCTTTAAAAAGTCCGATCACTCCGAGATTGTAAACCGACAGATTCGGAATGCATACAGCATCACAATCACATTGATGCTCGCTACATTACTCACTGTGGGTATATTCGCATACTTCGGTTTTACATACAACCTGCCGCAATTATTCATTACCACTGGCACATTAGTGGTGACTTTTTTCCTTGATTTCTATCTGCTTTTCTTGATTTCGCGCAATAAAAAGAATCTCGCCATGATGTTGGTCATCTCGACCTTCATGTTAAACGTGGCGACTGTCCCATTCATTGCACAGGGATTTGGATTTATTATTGCGGTTTCCATCATGCTGGTGATCTTGGCGGTCGTTGGATTGACACTTGATTCTTCCTATTCAACATCCGGTATTGCACTGGCAATTATATCTGGGGTTATTGTGATCCTGCTCGACAACCAACTTGGTACTGGGCGCATCCGTGTTCTTGAGTTGGAACGTCTTACGCCTTTAATATTGATCATCATAGCAATCCCAATTTCGATCATCCTGATACGGGAGTTCAACCATTTCAGCCTGCAATCGAAGATCACATTAGGTATCCTTTTAACCGGCGGTATAACGGTTGCAACTCTTGTGGCATTCGGTGTAAACCGGGTTAATTTCATCAACACATTCCTGCAAAACAAATACCAAGCCAATATCACAAAAAAGTTGGAATCCGAGATATCAAACACAATCAACTCAGAAGCAAACGAGATCAAAAATCTACTGACTGAAATACAAAATGATACTCAATCTCTGGCAAGGTATCGCTCCAACATAGAGAATCAACAATTGTTGTTACCAAATGGCACATACTGGAATGCAACGGAGAATGTATTCCAACTGCCAGGCGGGCAGTTAGGGAACAAAGACTCTGCTATATCTTCCATTTACATACCGAACACGATTCCATTCTCTGAGGCATTGGCAGCTGACTTAAACGCAAGTATCAATCTCGACCTGCTTGCACCCGGGGTTCTCGAATCGCACCCGGAAGTTGCTGCAATTTATTTTATTAGCGACCTCGGCTATACCGTTTACTATCCAAATATCAATCTTGCGGCCAACGTGCCGCCCGACTTCGACCCAACACAACAACCGTTCTTCACCATTGCCGAACCAGCAAACGACCCTGAAAAACTTCCGCGTTGGACGCGCCCTTATCAAGACCCGGCAGGAGCTGGTTTGATCGTGACGGTATCTGTGCCCGTTTATGACGGAAATAAATTCGAAGGTGTAATGAGCGTCGATATACAGCTGGACCGCGTCACCCAGATCATTTCCCAGATCAAGATTGGAGATGTAGGCATTCCAATTCTTGTGGACGAGACCGGAGTGATCCTCGCCATGTCAGAGGAAGGGTATACGTTCTTTGGGCTGGAGCCTGAAGTTGTACCATTCAACGAATCGCCCAAGCAGACACTTTTCGATAGCAGCACATCCGATCTACAGGAAGTGATTCTTCAGATAATCAGGGCTGAATCAGGGATTTCGAAATTTTCTGTGGGCGGGGTAGAGAATTACCTTTCCACAACTGCACTGGAAGTACCGGGGTACAAGCTGGCTTTCATTGCTCCAGTGAATGAATTGAACAAAGAGGTCACCGCACTGAACACCGAAGTCGAAGAGGAAGTTTCAAAAACGATTCAGAATATGTCGATCCTCCTGACTGTGCTGTTCATTGGTGCATTTATCGCAAGTCTTGCAGTTGGGCAAATCATTACCCGCCCACTGACGCGCCTCACCGAAACTGTTCAAGAGATTGCCGGGGGAAACTTCTCCTCACGCGCCATAGTGGAAACTGGTGACGAGACTGGCGTTCTTGCACAATCCTTCAACACGATGGCTGAGCAATTAACCGAAACCCTGCAAGGTTTGGAAGACCGCATCACAGAACGAACCAACGAGCTAGAAAAACTAAGCCAGACCAATGCGTATCGCGCTTCTCTTTTTGAATCGATCTCGCGCATTTCGCGCATTATTAACAACACCCGCAGTCTGGAACAACTCCTGCCGCAGATCACCGAAACCATTTCGTCGCAACTTGGTTTTTACCATGTAGGCATCTTTCTGGCAGATGTTCACAAGGAATACACTATTCTCGTGGCGGCAAACAGCGAAGGCGGCAAAGCGATGCTAGCGCGAAATCACCGCCTCCGCATTGGCGAGACAGGCATTGTCGGGTATGTCTCTCAATCGGGCTCACCGCGCGTTGTACTTGATGTAGATCAAGATCTGATCTACTTTAATAATCCGGATCTTCCAGAAACACGTTCCGAAATCGCATTACCTCTTCAAAGTGGCTCAGAGATCATCGGTGCATTGGATGTGCAAAGTAAAATGACTAATGCATTTTCAGAGGAAGACGTTAACATTCTTTCGGTTCTGGCAGACCAGGTAAGCATTGCAATTCAAAACGCGCAATCCTTCCAAAACAGCCTGGAAGCACTCGAAAAAGCCGAACGGGCAGCAGCGCAACTAAGTGAACAGCAATGGAGCAACTTCCATATGAGTCAGTCATTAACTGCCTATCACTTTGATGGCGTTACCACTCAGGAAGAAAAACCGAATCAAAAGATCCAATCAAATCACATTGCAATTCCGATCGTATTGCGTGGCATTCAGATCGGATCATTGAAACTCAGCACAACAGACCCCGACCGAAAATGGGATAACAACGAAATTGCCATGGTACAGGCAACTGCCGAACGTACCGCGCTCGCCATTGAAACCGCACGCCTCTTACAAGAAGCTCAAAAACGGGCATCCAAAGAACGCACCATCGGACAGATCTCCGCCAAGATCGGTAGCCTCGTAAACATCGAGAATATTGTTCAAACCACCATCCAGGAACTGGGCGATACCCTACCCGGAACAGATGTAGCCATTCAATTTACATCAGGTACTAACGGGTAAGTCCCCCCAGGAGAATCCAAGCCATGCTAAATAATTTTATAGATTTTTTTAGAAGCGAAGAAGATCAAGACCCGTCCTTTATTCGATTAACGCGGAATATCCTGCTGTCTGTGATGGCGGTCAACCTTGCAGTCCTGCCTCTGGTTTCAGGGCTCCTCGGCGGCGATTCGCGAAACATCGTTGCGTTCATTATCCTCACAGCCTCTTTAATTATAGAAGGCATTTCGCTGTACTTTACATATCAGGGAAATATCATTCTTGCGAAGGTTAGTGTACCGCTGACCTTGGTTGTGGCAATCACTGCCATTGCCTTAAACACCAACGGCGTTCGAGATACATCCTTTCTCGCCATTCCCGTGATTTTGACCGTCTCTGCAATGCTTTTAGGCAGACGTTCATTAGTGATAGTCACCCCGGCAGTTGTAATCGCAGTTCTTATTGTCGCATATCAAGACCTAACCATACATCGCATTCCCAGATCCATCGGCATTGATGATGCCATCATTGTTCCAATCCTTATGGTTGCCAGTGCCGGAATCACCCATTTGCTGATCCAGCGGCTTAACGAAAGTATTGTCCGCGCACAGCAAAGCGAACAATCACAAAAACGGGAGAATGAGGAACTGCTTTCCCTGCGAGCCAGCCTCGAAGAAAGAGTGCAAGCAAGAACAGTCGAACTGGAATACGCAAATCAGACCGCAGAAAAACGTGCGCGGCAATTCCGTGCAGTAACCCAGGTCATGAGCGCCGTTTCTACCATCCAGGCTCTCGATGAACTCCTCCCCCGCATCACACAGGTGATCGGAGAGCAATTCAATGTATATCATGTTGGCGTATTTTTGCTTGATAACAAACGAGAGTACGCAGTTCTGCGCGCCGCCAACAGTGATGGTGGACAAAGAATGCTCGCACGCAAGCATGCCCTTTCTATTGGACAAACAGGTCTCGTAGGATTCGTGACTGCCACAGGGCAGGCGCGCATCGCGCTGGATGTTGGAGCAGATTCCATTTACTTTGATAATCCTGACCTCCCAGACACTCACTCAGAAATTGCGCTGCCCTTACGTTACGCCGGGCAAGTCATTGGCGCTCTCGATGTCCAAAGTATCGAAGCGAATGCCTTTCAACCTGATGATGTCAATGCGCTCTCAACATTGGCAGATCAGGTCGCTGTTGCAATAAACAACGCCCTCACTATTGAAGAAGCACAAAAGGCGCTAGCAGAAGCCCAAAGTGCGATCGGTCAGGTAACCCAAGAAGCCTGGCAAGTGCTGCGCCCCGCCAAATTAGGGCTTGGTTTCAGTTATTCTGATGCAGGCATAAAACCCTTACATCACCCCATCAACAACACCCAGGTAAATGAAGCCCTGCGAAAAGGAGAAACAACTCTCTCCAGTGACCCAGATCGGAAATCCCGGCTTGCCATTCCCATTCGTCTGCGTGGACAGGTCATAGGCGTTATGCAATTAAGCACACGAAGTATCGGTCAATTCTCCGATGACGACGCAGATATTGCCAATGCCGTCGCAGACCGTCTGTCACTTGCCATCGAAACTGCCACTCTCCTCCAATCCACCCAGCACCGTGCAGATATCGAAAAGATCACAGCGAATATCACCAGTCGTGTAAGTTCTTCTTCCCGCTTTGAAACCATTTTGCAAACCGCTGCTCAGGAACTTAGCCGGGCACTGGGGGGCTCGGAAGTTCTCGTTCAGATCGAACCCGATGCCTTGCAGATGTACAGTTAACCTTGATTACGGCATCATAAAAGAGATTTATTCATGATAGATCAAACCAAACAAATGCCCTCAGAAGAGATCAACGACCTTGATGCGCCTCCAAGGACGAGTATTGGCTTTAAACTAACGCTGATCTCGGTCGGCTTACTGATGGTTGCATTTATTACCTTTTCAATTCTGAGCATCCGTATCGGGCAGGACACACTGGTAACTACAGTGGAAGATGATCTGAAGATCAAAACTGTCGAAACGAACGAGTTAATTCGAAAAAAGTTATCAGAAGCTGAAACGATAGCTACCAATCTTGCAACGGCTGTCGAATCCAGCTCTTACTCTGAAAATGAGTTAAAACGGGTTATTCAAAATACTGTTATCCGCAACGTGCAGATCTATGGCGCTACGGCAGGATTTGAACCTTACCAATTCAAGTCCAGTTCCTATTACTGGGCGCCTTATTACAACCGAACCCCAAATAATGAAACGCAGCTTACCGAGCTGGGTGATTATGATTATTTTAGTCAGGAATGGTATTTCCTCCCAAAACGAACCCTCGAACCCACTTTATCTCCGCCATATCGCAACAAGAGTCGTGGTGATGTTTGGATCGCGACCTGGAGCATTCCGTTTTTGGATCGCAACAATAAACTGAAAGGTGTTGCGGCTGTCGATATTGAATTTTCCAAAATTCAGGATATCTTTTTAAATCTAAAATTTGGGCAAAGCGGATATGCATTTCTAATCGATTCAAATGGCACAATCCTTGGCATGGGCGAAGGGGGAGGCGCATACGAACCAATGATCGATTCGATGTTCGCTCTTGCCAATACCGGTGCTTCAAACGATTGGCTGGAATTGGTCAACAAAATGACCGATGGAGAGACCGGCTTCGTAGAAGCTTTGGATAGAAAAGGCGACCCCATGTATGTTTCATATGCGCCGGTAGGGTTGAATACTGGTTGGTCGCTCGCCCTTGTGTACCCTCGCGAAGAAGTCATTCAACAAACACGCCAATTGCAGACGACCTTGACCGGGTACAGCTTCCTGCTTGCGCTCATTTTCGGTTTTATTATTTTCTACTTTACCCGAAGTATCACCACACCACTTCAAAAGCTAACCCGTGTGGCTGAAGAGATATCGAATGGTAATCTTCAAGTCACGGCACCAGTCGAATCACTTGACGAAGTTGGCACCCTTGCAGAAACAATTAACCGCATGACCGAGCAGCTGCAAGACACGTACAACAATCTGGAAAGGCGCATCACAGAACGCACAGTGGATCTGGAAATCTCCCGCCGTCAAACAGAAGCACGCGCTTCCCAATTGCTCGATATCGGCGAGATCACAAAAACAATCAACAGCGAGCAGGAATTGGGAATTCTCCTCCCACTGATTACCCGGCTGGTCAGTGAGCGTTTTAATTTTTACCACGTGGGCATTTTCCTGCTGGATGATTCAAATCAATATGCCATTTTACAAGCAGCAAACAGCCTTGGCGGGCAAAATATGATGGCACGTGGACACAAACTCAAGGTCGGTGAGAGCGGCATCGTAGGCTTTGTCGCCAAAGCAGGTGTTGCCCGTATCAGTTTGGATGTAGGTCAGGATGCGGTCTTCTTCAACAATCCAGATCTTCCCACCACTCGCTCTGAAGTGGCGTTCCCACTAAAGACTCGCGAAAAGATCATTGGCGTTCTGGATGTGCAAAGCGAAAAACCTGGCGCCTTTACGAACGAAGATATAAATGTCTTTAGTATTCTGGCAGATCAAGTTGCGATCGCGATCGACAATACCAAACTCCTTGAGCAAACTCAACGGGCATTGGACGAAGCCCAATCTGCCTATCTTAAAAACCTGCAAGAAGGTTGGAAGAATTTCGGGCAGGAAGAAAGCATGGTTGGTTATTTCCAAACCATGAGCGGCGGCAAAAAATTATCCCGCCCCATGAACACGGATGAAATCACCCAGGCAATGTTCCGTGGTGAAGTTTTAGTTTTTCATGCTGATGGAAAGACGGACGATCCAACTCTGGTTGTTCCGATCAAACTTCGCGATCAGGTCATAGGCGTCATGCGCATCAAGTCGCCTTCACGCGAACGTCAATGGAGTACAAGCGAGATTAATCTCACAGAAGCTGTATCTGAACGGCTCTCGCTTGCATTGGAAAACGCGTCTCATTCAAGAATCGCAGCGGCAGGTCATCAAAGAGCAGGCGATCAGCGAGATTACCGGCAAAATCGGTTCATCCATCAATCTCGACAATGTCCTGCTCACCGCTGTTGAGGAATTGGGGCGCTCCATCCCCGGCTCAGAAGTGACCATTAAATTAAAAAATGAGAAGTTGAATGACGGTAACCAATAAGGAACGAGGCATGAAACTGCGATCTTCCATTCAAGATTTGCTTACAAACTCCGTGCTCAGACGGCTCAACTTACGCGCCAAATTGACACTCGGCAACCTGGCGATTACGTTTCTCGTTGTGATCGTCATGGGTACGTACGTATATTTGCGTATCCAGGAAGCGAGCACCCAGCTCATAGCAAGTGTGGAGGAGAATGCCCGCGCCAGAGCAGAAGAAGATCTTCAAAGTGCGAACCGTGAACAGGCGGCATTTTTGGAAAGTTTCTTTGAAAACATGAGCCGGAATACTTTGGTTGCAGCAACCTCTGTCCAGAATATTTTGGAAGACGACCAACTTGAAAACAGTTCATATTGGGACGCAGATACTCAGTTAATTCGTCTGCCATCCGGCAGCTGGGACAACGCCAACACTGAAACGGCATCGGTTTTCATTCCTTCTGACGTCATCCTGACAGGTTCACTTGTCAGGAAACTAAATCTCTTAAAACACTCAGAGCTTGTGTTTCCATCGATGTTAAAAGGCAGTCCTGATATCGTTGCCATCTATTTTGGAGGGCAAAACAAAGAAACTTTTTATTATCCAAACATAGATCTTGCAAATATTGTTCCGCCTGATTTCGATGTAACTGGGCGACAATGGTATGTCGCTGCAAACCCTGATAACAACCTACAGAACTCCGTCGTATGGTCTGCTCCTTACCAAGATGCAGCGCTAAATGGGCTGGTAATAACGACAAGTGCGCCGGTAATTGATTCAAGCGGGAATTTCCAGGGTGTTACAGCCATGGACGTACAAATCACCCGTATTATCGACTTTGTAGCCAATTCGCAGGTTGGTGAAAACGGATATGCTTTTTTGATTGACAGCAATAACCGCCTGATCTCCCTGCCTGAACAAGGTTTTATAGATTTTGCCATAACGGATGAAAATGCAAAACTCAGCGCGATCATGGATCCTGCAGTCCTCACCTCAGCTTCTCCAGAACTGCTGGAAATTATGGATGCCATCAAATCCAAGGATAATGGTATTTTTTCCATCATCCTAAACGGCAGCGAACGACATGTTGCATTCTACAAAGTTCAGCAAGTGCAATACAAGCTAATTTACATCATACCGTCTGAAGAATTATTTTCAGGCAGGGCGGCGATCGCCGATCAAATATCGAGGGAAACCAGAACCACGATCAACTTCAGCCTGTTGCTGATTGCTATGGTTTTTGTTTTAGCCGCAGCTGCATCCTTTTCCATTAGCAACTTCTTTACCTCCCCTCTACAAACTTTGAACCAGTCAGCAGGCGAAATCATTAAAGGAAATTTCAATACCAGAGTAAATGTTACATCCGGTGACGAACTGGAAACTCTGGCTATCACCTTAAATACCATGACAGATACTGTCAAAGACCTGATCTTCTCCCTTGAGCAACGCGTATTAGACAGGACTGCTGAACTACAAAAAGCTAACAATGAAGGTGAACGCCGCGGAAAGCAATACGAAGCGATTGCCAAGGTAGCGCAAGCTATTACAACTCAAAAGAACTTGAAGGAACTCCTCCCGCAGGTCGCTGCAGTGATCAGTGAACAATTTGGGTTCTATCATGTAGGCATCTTCCTCAACGACGCCATGAATAAGTATGCTGTATTGGCAGCCGCCAACAGTGAAGGCGGCAGAAAAATGCTTCGACGCGGGCATCAATTAAAGGTTGGGGCACAGGGCATCGTGGGGTATGCGACCGGTACAAAGAAACCGCGCATTGCTTTGAGCGTGGGTGATGATGCTGTCTATTTCAACAACCCCGATTTACCTGAAACACAATCTGAATTGGCTTTGCCCTTGCTCGAAGCAGGGAATGTACTAGGCGCCCTAGATGTTCAAAGCCGCGAATCAAACGCCTTTTCAAACGAAGACCTTGAAGCTCTGTCAATCCTCGCTGAATTGGTAAGTATCGCCATCCAGAACGCAAAACTATATGAACAAATGGACAGATCGTTGGCAGAGGCGGAAGCAGCTTCACGGCGATTCTTCCGCGAAAATTGGAATCGCCTTGCAGAAGAGTTTAAAATAAGCGGATACCGGTATACTGCCGGCGGAACAACGCCGCTTTCATCTTCAAATGAGTCCATTGAAATGACAACAGGCAATACTGACCACAAGCAGGTCATGGTCCCAATCATCATGCGCGGGCAGGAAATTGGCGAACTTTCAGTGATTGTCCCCAAAGATGAGAGTATCAAGTCAGACCAAATGGATATCATTAGAGCTGTGGCTGACCGTGTGGCAGTTATTGCCGAAAATGCCCGTCTTTTCGATGAAACCACCCGGCGCGCCGAACGTGAACGGCTTGTCACAGACATCTCCACCAAGATCCGCAGCACCAACGATCCCCAAGCCATGATCGAAACCGCCATCCGTGAACTCCGCGATGCCCTGAAAGTATCACGAGTGGAAGTCATTCCGCAAAAGAAAAAATCGCCGGATGTATAAACGAGGAAATCCATGACGAAAACTATCGCTGTATCCAATGAAAAAGGCGGCGTTGCCAAAACGACCACGGCACTTTCCCTCGGCGCTGCTCTGGCAGAACTTGGTAATCGCGTCCTGCTTATAGACCTCGATGCGCAAGCAAACCTCACGCTTGCTCTGGGCATGGAACCAGGCGAAGCCGAACTGACCTCGAGCAACATCATGCTCGACAATGAACTTATAAGCAGGGTCATGCGAAAAACAGAGATCGATAACCTGGATCTTATCCCATCCAGCTCACGCATCGAAACCTCGGAGCAATTTTTACCCGTCCGCACCAACTACACCACCATTTTACAGCGCGCCATTCAATCCTCATCACTGCCACATGACTACATTATCCTGGATTGCCCGCCAGCGCTGGGCGCTATCACCCGCAATGCTCTTGCCGCCGCGAATCTACTTTTGATTCCCACCCAGGCAGAATATTTCTCAGCATATGCTTTACGCAACATGATGGCGCTCATCCGCAGAACACGTGAAATGGATAACCCTAACTTGTCTTACCGTATCCTCGTCACAATGCTGGATCGTCGCAACCGCACACACCGCAATATCCACGAACAACTTCGCGCCACATTCGGCACAGGCGTATTCAACACCGTTATCGAATTAGACACCAAACTTAGAGAAAGCCCAATCGCCGGACAACCTATCACGCATTACAAAACCGCTGCGCGCGGCTCCACGCAATATCGCGTTCTCGCCCAGGAACTCATGGAATATGCCAAAGAAACCGAAAATCAACAAACGACTGGATAATCTCTTTAAAGACGTTCAGCCTGAGGATCACGCCCGGGGGAAACCGGCAAAACCAAAGGTCCAAAAAGAGACGCCTCTACCGGCAAATCCGCCGGAAGTGCCCTCTTCGACTCCAGCGGATCCGAAACCCGCATATCCAACCCAAGCCGCATCCACGCCGGTAAAAACCACCCGCCGCCAAACCGGTATTCTATCGCTGCCCCAGGAATTTGCGGCAGCTTCTACTTCAAGTGATTCAAAATCATCGTACGCAACTACCATTCAACTCGGAGAAGAAGAATGGGCAACTCTCCGGCTGCTTGACGAAGAACAGGCTTCTTTCTCAACAGATGAGCAATTGCTCATTCGACAGGTGACCGACCAGCTATCCTTGGCGCTTGAAAACGCCCGGCTGTTTCAAGAAACCCAGCAGCGCGCTCAAGAACTTACCATTGTCAATAAAGTAGTTTCTTCCGTCTCCAGTTCATTGGATCTTCAAAGCACGTTACAAGGCATTGCAGACAATCTTGTAGTACTGCTTTCTGCTCACAACGTTGGTATTGCATTGATCAACGCCAAAAAAACTCATTTGGTCTTAACGGCAGAGGCAGTACCTACATTTGAAAAATCGAATGATATTGGCTTGCTCATTCCCATAAGCGGAAATCCTGCCACAGAAGAAGTGATCCGCACCGGCAAACCTGTCTTCATTAATGAAGTGGCTACAAACCCGTTGGCATTACCCATTAAAGATATCCTCGAACAACGCGGAACCAAGAACCTGCTGATCCTGCCACTGCTTTCCAACGAAGAAGTGATCGGCACCATCGGTGTAGCATTCTACGACGCAAATCGCACCATCACTCCGAATGAAGTTCGCACATTGGAAACCATCGTTCTGCAAACATCGACTGCCATCCAAAAAAGCAGCCTCTTTGAACGCATCGATGTTTCAGAAAAGAACCTGCGCACGCTTTTCAGCGCCATGGAAGATGTTGTGTTGGTTATTAACAAGGAAGGGCGGTATATGCAGATCGCCCCGACCAACCCTTCTTTGTTGATTCGCACGCCAGAAGCAATGCTCAGGGAAAACCTTCCATGAACTTCTGCCGATCGAGAATCGCAGACTCTTTTTTGCAAAAGGTTCTTGAGGCGCTAAACAGTGAGAGTAAAGTTCAATTTGAATATCAACTCCCAATAGCCGGACAACTATTCTGGTTCCTGGCTACCCTTAGCAAACTGGATGAAAGCAGTGTCTTCTGGGTGGCAAGAGATATCACCGAGCGCAAGCTTGCAGAAGAAGGCATTCGCCGCCGAAATGAATATCTCGCCGTTTCGGCTGAGATCGGTAAACTAGTCACATCCATTCTGGACCTGAATACGATCTTTGCCCGTACAGTGAGTCTTATCACGGACAGATTCAATTTTTACCATGCTGCCATCTTCATCGTAGAAGAGACCGGCTTCAATGCCGTAATGAAAGAAGCGACTGGCGAAGTCGGCGCCGAATTAAAAAAACTGGAGCACTCACTGCCGCTCAACGACAAATCCATTGTTGGCTCAGTGGCATCCAGCGGTAATGTTCTCGTTGTGAATAATGTTTTAGAACACTCATTGCATAAAGTCAACGAGCTGCTTCCAGATACACGTGCGGAAGCCGCCATTCCCCTCCGGGTCGGTTCCCGTGTCATTGGTGTGATCGATATCCAAGCGAAGGAAGAAGATGCCTTCAACGAAGATGAGATATCCGTTCTCCAAACCCTGTCGGATCAGGTTGCTGTAGCCATTGATAATGCCCGATCGTTCGAACTCTCGCAACAAGCTGTTATGGAAATGCGTGAGGCAGACCGATTAAAAAGCCAGTTCCTCGCCAACATGAGCCATGAACTACGCACACCGTTAAATTCCATTATTGGCTTTTCACGCGTCATCCTCAAAGGAATAGATGGTCCCGTTACCGACCTGATGCAGCAAGACCTGACTGCGATCTATAACTCGGGTCAGCACCTATTGGGTCTCATCAATGACATCCTCGACTCTGCCAAGATCGAAGCCGGTAAGATGGAACTTGCATTCGACGAAGTTAATATCGCGGATCTAGTCCACAGCGTACTTTCAACAATGAGTGGTTTGATCAAAGATAAACCGATCGAAATGCGTCAGATCATCGACCCTGTTCTACCCACAGTACGTGCAGATGCAATCCGTGTTCGCCAAGTGATGATCAATCTGCTCTCAAATGCAGCTAAATTCACCGAAGAAGGTGCCATTACGGTCAGTGTTGCTCCGATCCGTGCCGAAGATGGGCGCCGCCAAATCAGAGTCAGCGTAACAGATACGGGACCGGGCATTTCAGAAAAAGACCAGGAAAAGCTCTTCCAAGCCTTTTCACAAGTGGATGCCTCCCCAACTCGCAAAAGTGGCGGCACAGGATTGGGGTTGTCCATCTGCAAGCAGCTAATCAATATGCATGGTGGAGATATCTGGGTAGAGAGCGCAGAAGGCGCAGGCAGCACGTTCCATTTCACCCTGCCGCCTTATCACAAGGAGAACGAGTCAGACCAGGAAGGATCCAAGGTTATCATGACGATCGATGATGACCCGCAGGTCATTGGTCTGTATGAGCGTTACCTCCATCCCCAGGGTTATCAAGTGGCTCCCCTAACCGACCCGAAGCGGGCAGTGGAATTTGCCCAACGAGTAAAGCCATTTGCAATTACACTTGATATCATGATGCCTGGAGTTGACGGCTGGACTGTCCTTGATGCATTAAAATCAAACGCGGAAACAAGGAATATTCCTGTCATTATTTGCAGCATTGTTGAAGATGTCGAAAGAGGCTTCAGTCTCGGCGCGTCTGATTATCTGGTAAAACCCATACTTGAAGAAGAACTGGTTAATTCACTTGACCGGCTAAATTCGGATGGCTCAATCCGTGAAGTTCTTGTGGTGGATGACAACCCGAATGATCTGCGTCTGATCGGCAAGATGCTGACAGATGATGGACGGTATAAACCAATCCTTGCAGAAGGCGGTCTTAATGGCTGGGCGGTCATTTCATCTGAAACCCCGCCGCATGCCGTCATCCTGGACCTGTTCATGCCAGAAATGGACGGGTTCCAAATTCTCGAACAGATGCAGTCAGACCGAAAACTGCGCGACATTCCCGCCATTGTGATCAGCGGCATGGATGTGACCCCTGAACAAAAGAACCGATTAAAAGAGTTTGGTCAGCGTTTGCTCACCAAGGGCTCCTTTAACGACAAAGAACTGCTAACCTCACTTCAGCGTTCGCTTGATAGGCTACAGGCAAAGAAATAAACGAAATTACAGGAGACCTCGTGTCATTTATCATTAAATGCCTGGACTGCGGGCATAATGCGCCATATTTCCCTACATCCACGACCTGCCCAAAATGCGGCAGCCAATGGCGCGAAGCGGAATACGATTATGAATTGCTTGGAAAGACCTTGCCTGAGAAACTCAAGGCGCGCCAGCAGGATCTTTGGCGTTATCGGGAATTGCTCCCAGTCCGCAATCCGAACATCAGCCTTTCCCTAGGTGAAGGCTTCAGTCCGTTGATTCGTGCAGTTAATTTGGGAATGATGTTAGGTTGCCCCAATATTTTTATCAAGGACGAACGGCAGGGACCCACCGCCTCTTTTAAAGACCGTCAGGCATCGGTAACGATTGCAGCTTTGAAAGAAGCAGGCATCACTGAAATGGTGGCGGCTTCTACCGGGAATGTTGCTATATCGTATTCTGCATACGCATCACGGGCAGGGATGAAACTTTGGGCGTTTGTCACCAGCCTTGTTCCGGCAGTTAAGATGCGTGAGATCGCTTTGTATGGCAGCCAGGTGATCAAGATCACCGGTTCATATGATCAATGCAAACAAGTGGCTGCTGAGTTTGCCCGTCAACGCAAGTTATACCTGGATATGGGCGCACGAACGATCACGTCCATTGAAGCCATGAAGACCATCGCCTTTGAGATCGCTGAACAATTAACTATTGCACTCGGTCCCGAAGAAAACTCCCAGATGCGTACCCCGGATTGGTACGTGCAGGCAATTAGCGGCGGAATGGGACCGCTAGGTGTCCATAAAGGGTTTCGCGAAATGCAGCAAATGGGATGGATCAATAAGATCCCCGCCTTTGCACCCATCCAGGCAGAAGGCTGCGCACCAATGGTGAACAGTTGGAAAAAAGGACTTGAGAAAGCCGAGCCCGTCACCAACCCGAAAACAAGGATCGAAACGCTTGCCACTGGCGACCCTGGGCGGGCATATGAATTCCTGAAACATCACGTGGATAGCACGAACGGTGTATTTGAAAGCGTCACCGATGAAGAAGCTATTCGTGCTATGCATGTCCTTGCCAAGATGGAAGGCATATCTGCAGAGCCAGCCGCAGGTGCGGCATTTGCGGGGTTGTTCAAATTGATCCGCGCCGGAGTGATAAAACCCAGTGACACGGTGGTTGTCAATTGTACAGGACACACTATGCCAGCCGAGCAGGGAATTCTCGGCGAGAATTGGGCACGCGATGTGAAGTTCCCGACCATTGCCCAGGCGCCGCAGGAAGAAGGATTGCTCTCGGCACTTACACAAGTTGCCCCGGAGCGCTTCCCTAAAATTGTCATCGTAGAGGACACGCTTGAAGCGCGCCGCTTGATTCGGCGAATTTTACAATCACAAGGCAACTTCACCATCCTCGAAGCCGAAAATGGACGTGAAGGGCTGGATTTGATCCAGCGTGAACTGCCAGACCTTGTGATCCTTGATCTCATGATGCCGGAAATGGACGGCTTCTCTGTTATCGAAGCGTTACGGTCAAACCCAGAAACTGCGACCATTCCCGTGATCGTTGCCACCGCCAAAGAACTTACTCCCGACGAAAAGAACCGTCTCAGTGGACACATTCAGGCACTCTTGCAAAAAGGCGATTTTCTCAATGATGAATTCCTGGATGAGGTAAAGTCTCTTTTGAAATAAATTCAACCACCAAAAAAGGCTGGCGATATTGGTAAATAAACACACAGCCGGGGTCTTTGCAGCATTTAGTTCTGCGATCTTCCTTGGCATGGCACCGGTTTTCGGAAAACTTGCCATCACACAAGGGTTCTCCCCTTTTGCAGTGGTCGCCTTACGAACCGGGTTTGCAGCGGGCATCTTATTGATAGTGATGCTGCTCTTTTATCGTCAATATCTATACATTTTTCCGGTGGGTTTGATCGGCTGCATCCTAGCAGGCACCATCAATGGATTCGGATCCCTCTTTTATTACATGGCACTGCAAAGGCTGGATGCAAGCCTAGGGCAGTTACTCTACTCTTTATATCCGTTCTTTGTCGCCTTATGGCTGGTACTTGACCATCAACCACCAAGCCGCCTCACTATTTTCCGCATCACCCTTGCCACGATCGCAGTCTTATTGCTAACATATGTTCCAAATCGACCAATGGACACCGTTGGTGTAGTCATGATGATCATGGCAGCTATTCTATATGCCATGCATCTGCCTATCAACCAGCGTGTTCTATATGAGGTCCCTGCACCAACCGTAGCACTTTATACACTATTATCAATGAGCGCAGTTGTCATACCGGCATATTTCATCTTTGATAACAGTTGGCCCGCTGCCCAGGCACCCTGGCTGCCAGTTGCAGGTTTAACCTTCGTGACCATTTTCTCGCGGGTGGCTTTGTTCCTTGGCGTGAAAAAGATCGGCGGTATGCAGACCGCATTGCTTGGACTTGCAGAGTTGTTGATCGCCATTCTATTCAGCAGCCTTCTATTGGGTGAAAGCCTCTCTATTACTCAGTGGCTGGGCGCATTAGGGCTGGGGGTAAGCCTGATCCTCGTCATGTATGAAAAACCCACTCCTTTCACCTCATCCAGACGAACCGGCTGGCTATCATGGATCCGCCCTCCAGGGCTGCCCAAAGACACCTTTGGTCCGTATGAATAGTTTAAAAGCAAAACAAAAACATCCTCGTGAGCACAACGATTCACGAGGATGTTCGTTTATTAATAAAAAAGATTTATCGATGTTCAGCCAGCATTTCACGATCAAAAATGGAGGGGTTAGTGTACAACCCTGCGCGCAAATGCTGCACCGCCAAATCCAGGTCACGCAAGATGTGAGGGATATCGACGTAGTCTGTATCGCACAGCAACACACCAACATTCGCACGCAGCCCCAAACCGCGATCATTGCTTTCGAGAAAACGCTTCATGCTGTCACGCAGACGTCCGGCAATCTTAAGCGGCGCCTCAGGCGTGGGAATATCCTCGATCAGGGTAAGGAACATGCTCGTCTCTGACGACCATGCCATGGTATCCGTAGGACGAAGCGTAATACGGAATTGATCCGCAAGTTTTCGCAGAAAATTTCGCATCTCGGTCTCGTTCAAGTGATCGCGCAGTTCATTCATTTGAGATACATCTGCAAAGAGAACGCCAAAGCGCCGAAAGGAGCTTTGCTTGATGCGCTCCAATGAAAAAGTCATGCGGACGTTGAAGAACGGCAGGGTATACAACCCTGTCACAAAATCATGTGTGGGTTCATCCAATGCGCCCTGAGTGGCTTGCAGGCGTTGCACAAGGCTGCTCAGCTGGTTGATATCCACCGGCTTGAGCAGCAACAGATCCGGCTCTACCGGCAGGCTGTCTGCATAGGGAGCATAGGCGGTAATGACAACGACCGGCACACGCATGAGGCGTTCGTCATCCCGCATGCGCTTCAAGATTTCAATGCCAGACATGCGTGGCAGCTGCAAGTCTAAAAGCACAATGTTCGGACGCATGACTTCCAAACGATCCATGGCATCCTTGCCGTCCAAAACGATCTCCGTTTGGTAACCGGCAATATCAAGCACATGCCTGAACAAAGCCACAATATCACGGTCATCTTCAACGATCAATGCAATTGGTTTTTCCATAAATACACCCTTGTACAATACCAGAACGAATAAGATGAATCCATTATACGTCCTGGAGCACCCTGCCTGTATACGGAATCGCACTTTTTATCATACAATTACAATGAATAAAGCCATTATGAACCTTCTAAAAGCAATTCGAGTTGAAAAAACTTCCCCTGCCCCTGTAATCTGCCTAAGCGGCTCCGGCGGCAAGACCACTGCCCTATTCCAGCTTGCACGCCAGCTTCTTGCCTGGCATGAAATGGTCATTGTCACTGCCACGTCACATCTTGGCATTTGGCAAACATCATTGGCTGATCACCATATCATTGCAAGCGCCAGTGAGGTAGATATCTCTGTCAAAGGTGTTGTTCTAGTCACAGGAAAGGTTGAAGGCAATAGGACAAAGCCGGTCTCACAAGAAACGCTTTATTGGCTACACGCAAAATCAAAATCCGAGAAGACCCCCCTTTTGATCGAAGCGGATGGCTCCCGCCAAAAACCACTTAAAGCACCTGCGGCACACGAGCCGCCTATTCCTGAATTTACCGATATCGTTATCCATGTCACCGGGCTACGCAGCCTTGGATTCCCTTTGCATGAAGATCAAGTGTTTCGAGCAGAAATATTTTCACAACTTACAGGGCTTGAGTTTGGTGGGCCAGTAATGCCTCAATCCATTCAGGCATTTCTCAAACATCCACAAGGCGGCTTGAAAAATATTCCAAGTCAGGCAAAACGAGTCGCCTTGCTCAATCAAGCAGATACACCTGAATTATTATCCATCAGCGGCGGTATGGCGCTTGATTTGCTAAACGACTTCGATGCCGTCATTGTCGGATCTCTGCAACAAGATAATCTTCATCTGATAGAGCGAACTGCGGGGATCATCCTTGCAGCTGGAACGTCCAGCCGGTACGGACAACCAAAACAACTTCTGGATTGGAAAGGTAAATCTTTCATTCGCCATGTAGCAGAAACTGCGCTTCACGCAGGACTTGAACCTGTGGTGGTCGTTACCGGCTTTCACCACGCCGAGATCGAAGCTCACCTACAAGACCTGCCGGTGATATTGGCTCGCAATCTGGAGTACCAGCAAGGACAAAGCACATCCGTAAAAACAGGAATTACCGCCCTGCCCCCCAACACGGGTGCAGCCGTGTTTTTACTTGCAGATCAACCGCAAATCCCCGTCGAGGTCATCCGGGCATTGGTTGAATCACACACAAGTGAACGTCATTCGGTCATCGTGCCCCTCGTTCTAGAGGAACGCCGGGCAAACCCGGTTTTGTTTGACCGGGTCACCTTCTCTGACTTGCTGCAATTAACAGGCGATGTAGGTGGACGCGCAATATTCGATAAACATCGAGTTTCATTTCTACCCTGGCATGATGATATTCTTATCTTTGATGTGGACAAACCCGAAGATTACGAACGTCTAAAGAAGCTCGAATGAACACGATCTCCGCCATTATTCTCGCTGCCGGGAAGTCCACACGTATGGGTCAGCAAAAGATGCTGATGCCCTGGGGTGAGACGACTGTTCTCGGAACGGTAATTCAGACTTTACGCGCCGCGGAGATCGAGGATATTACCCTCGTTACAAATGCAGAGATCGCCGCAAGAATGAGCAATACGGATGTACGCATTTCAGAAAACAACAACGGCGAAATGCTGGTGTCACTGCAGGTAGGGTTACAGGCACAAAATACGACAGCGGAAGCCACTTTGATTTGTCTGGGTGATCAACCGCAGATCGAAGAAGGAAGCGTGCGAAGCGTCTGTGAAGCGTTTCGAAAAAGCAGGTCAATTCTGGTAGTACCAAGCTATCAAATGAGGCGCGGACATCCCTGGCTAGCGGCGCGTTCAGTATGGGGAGAGATCCTGACAACGCAGGGAAATTCGATGCGTGAGTTCTTGAGCGGACATGCAAACCAGATCGAGTATGTGAATTTAGACACAGCTACGATCCTGCAAGATCTCGACACCCCCGACGATTACTTGAAATATAAACCGCGCATGTGATAAACTCGCTCCACTTTCGGCAATGGGAGCAGGCATGAAACATTTTGTGATCGTCAATCCAACATCGGGGCGCGGACTGGGAGAAAAATCCATACCGCAGATCGAATCTTATCTGAAAGATAACAACTTTGATTTCACTTTGGTGCGCACGACTGGCGTGTGGCATGCAGCAGAACTTGCTGAAGGCGCTGCACGCGCTGGGTACGATGTGATCGTTTGCGCCAGCGGTGACGGTACCGTGAACGAAGCTATCAATGGGATTATGCGCGCAAAAAAAGCGGGGCACAACAGTGTTGCATTCACTGTGCTGGGAATTGGCACCGGCAACGATTTTGCGGGCGGCACGGGCATCCCCACAACACTAGACGAAGGCTTGAAGGCTTTGAAAGCAAACAAGCGTAAAAAGATCGATCTGGGTGTCGTCAAAGGCGGAGATTATCCCGACGGCAGATATTTTGGGAATGGTATTGGTGTAGGTTTCGATGCTGCAGTTGGCAACGAAGCCATCAAAGTCCGCTGGACGCGCGGCTTGCTGGCATACCTTATCGGTGTGATCAAAACCGTTTTCCTTTACTACAACCCCGCCCAGGTTGAGATCGTGCTGGACGATAAAGAGGTCATCAAACAAACTTCGCTGATGATCTCGGTTATGAATGGCAGACGCATGGGCGGCGGGTTTCAAATGGCACCCGACTCAAAAGCCGATGACGGCTTGTTTGATCTCTGCATTGCAGAGACTGCGACCAAAGGTCGTATTTTACAAATGATCCCACACTTCATCAAAGGGACCCAGGCAACATTACCAGAGATCCAGATGAAACGTGCAAAAAAAGTTGCGATCACATCATTGGACATGACATTCCCCGCGCATGCCGACGGCGAGTTCATCTGCCTTGAAGGTAAACACCTGACACTTGAATTATTGCCGCAAGAACTTGAGATCATTCATGCCTGAGTTTGTATGAAAAATTTTTCTCTCTGGCTTATTACCCTCCTATTACGAATTTACTTTCGGCTGACCCTGCGTCTTGATGCACCAGGCGGCATGACAAGCCTGCCAATGAGCGGTCCTTTGATCATTATCACCAATCATACCGGGCAAGTGGAAGTGCCTGTTTTTGCCACCATGCTGCAACCGCGCAAGATCACCGGGTGGGCGAAGGCAGAGGCATTTGAAAATTCCTTCCTGCGTTGGGTCTTTGGCGCCTGGGATATCATCCCCGTCCATCGCGGCGAAGCGGATATGAGCGCGCTCAAATCCGCATTGCGCATGCTTGAGGAGGGTCGTATTTTTGGCGTTGCCCCAGAGGGTACCCGCAACAAGACCGGTATCCTTCGTCGCGGGTTGCCGGGGGCGGCAATTCTCGCATTGAAATCCGGCGCGCCGATCGTTCCCGTGGTCCATTGGGGTGGTGAGGTTTACATGAAAAATCTCAAGGCTTTCAAGCGCACTGATTTTCACATTCGCATTGGAAAGCCCTTTCACGTGAAGGCTGAAGGCAAAGTTACAAGCGAGATGCGTCAGGAAATGGTGGATGAAATGATGTATCAGATCGCAGCCATGATGCCTGAACAATATCGCGGCGAATACAGCGATATGAGTAAAGCCACACAAAAATATTTAGTGCTTACAGAATTATAAAAATAATGCTCGCCTGATGGCGAGCATTATTTTTATAATTTCATTTGATACGCGTTCGTTTCTCGTTTTACAAAGCCCATTTTCAGGTATAACTTGTTCGCCGCCACCCGTGCGGGATTTGAAGTAAGTGAAATATTTCGCGCACCTTTTTGTCTGGCAAGGTCAATTGCATACAGCATTAAGGCTTCACCAGCTCCTTTTCCACGGGCAGAAATATCCACAACAACATCTTCAATGATGGAGCGGATGCCGGTCGGTACGCGATAAACGATCAGACTCAGGGCGCCGATGATGTGTCCATTGTCGCTACGTGCAAGCAACAGCGTAGTCCCCGGTTCCTGAATAAGAGCTATCAGGTCTTCGCGAGTGGGCGGCGGATTGTTATTGGTCAGTTGCGGGACGAGGCGTTGAAAAGCTTCGTAGAGTTCATCGTCCGTTATGTGAACGACTTCAATTTGCATGAGCCGATTTTTTAGGGATGAGACTGAGTATCAAATAATAGCCAACATAAAGGAAGGATGCCCATACTACCCACTGAGGATGGTTGGGGTATTGCAGCAAACCCCAAATACCCACTGCTCCGTACAAATAGGTTAACCCTAGTGTCAATGTGCGCAGATAGCTATTGCGGCTGGGATAAATATATTTAACCGGGATGAAGACCATGATGTTGAAGAGCATCAGAAAACCAAAGTTGACCCAGGGCGGCAAATTCATCAACAGCATGTAAAGCGCGGCAACATTCCAATAGGACGGGAAGCCCTTGAAGTGATGGTCATCGGTCTTGGCGTCGGTTTGGGTGAATTGATACGCGGACGTGAGCAGAATGAGGCAAGCCGTAAGCCACTTGACCGGCTCAGGCAGCAGGTCTGTGTGGATCATGAAGATGGCGGGCACGACCACATAGTTGAGATAGTCGAGGATGTTATCGAGCAAAGCGCCGTCGATGCCGTTGGCATATTTTTTCACGTCTGCCCAGCGCGCGAGCATGCCGTCGAAACCGTCCACCAGCATGGCGACGATCATCCAGACGATCATCATCTTGTAATCGTTCTCGAAGATGGCAAAGATGCCGAGCAAGCCCCAGATGGCGCCGGTGGCGGTGAAGAGATGCACCCCCCAGGCAAGGATGGAGCGGATGAGGTTGGGTTTGGTTTGTGCAGAGGAGGTCATGAGAAGTCCTTGGGTGATTTGTAATTGAGTAAACACAGGAAAGGGTTTATGGTTATGGAATTATACGGGTAGAACCTGAGAAGTGGGAAGTGCAAAAAGATATGCCTAGTTTTTCAGTGTAAAATACGCTGATAAGTTGAAAGTGAAGGCAAACTCGTGTTGGATCTAGCAATGAGTGCCATCAAATTGATCAACACCCTACCATAACCATGAAACTATTTATCTCCCTTCTCTTTTTCTTGATCCTTGCCGGGGTGTTCCTTTGGCAAAGCTATCGGCTGCTTAAACGCAGTCTACCGGGCTGCGTGACGCGCAAGCCAGCCGTTCGTGGCCCTCAGTGCCGGGAACGGTCACTATCGTTTCCTCCCGAGCAGAGTGGGTAAATGTCAGGAGAAAAAATCTATCGTACTTTCGTCCATGGGTGCAAAGTACGTATGCGGTTAATGGGCAAGCTCTGGTCTGTGAGCGTTTTGCCTTCAACGACCATTTGATCTCCACCGGCACGAAGAAAGATGCCGAAGATCGTATCAAATCCTACCAGGTCGGGCAGACGGTGCAGGTGTACTACGACCCCAATGACCCGCAAAAGTCTGTACTGGAACCGGGGAACATCTCCCCTTCCATGTCCTCGCTCGTTGGTGCGGTTATTTTCTTCGGGCTTGCTTTGTTACAATTCGTACTGGCTTTTCTGGCAATAAAATAAGTTTAAGTTGATGTCTTAACAAAAAGACCTCGGAGGTTTTAAAAAACTCCGAGGTCTTCCTATGCACGATCAACTATCCCCTATTCACTGCGCTTACCCGCTCTTCACCAAGCCCACCTTCACCGTCTCGCCTTCAAAGGCATCTTCCACCACAGATGCATTCGCAGGCGGAGTCGCGAAGGACAGCTTCACCGTCAAGGTCTCAGACTTGATGTAATCGGCGTGAGTCTCCACGGCGGTCTTCAACCCTGCGCTGGCTTCCACGAACAGTTCGATGCGGTCGGCAACGTCCAGGTCCGCGGTCTTGCGTAGGTCTTGCACGCGGCGCACGAATTCACGCGCCATGCCTTCGGCAACGAGTTCCGGCGTGAGCGTGGTGACGAGCGCCGCCACATACGCGCCATCTTCAGCCACGGCAAAGCCTTCCTTCGCCAAGGCTTTGACTTCCACTTCTTCAGAGATGATCTGGAAGGTCTCGCCTCCAGCTTGGACTTCGAGCGGGTTGCCAGTCAATAGGGCTTTTGCTACTTCCTCGGCATTCATCGCCAGGATCGCCTTCTGAATGACAGGGAACTTGTTGCCGTATTTTTGTCCGAGTTGCTTGGGCAGCGGCTTGACCGAGTGAGAGACAGCCTCTGTGGCAGCATCCAACAAGCGGACTTGTTTGACGTTCAACTCATCTTGGATCACTTCCACGTTCTTCATCAGCGCGGCGCGTTCGGTGTTATTTCCCACCGAGAAGGCGGCTTCTGCCAACGGCTGACGCACTTTGCGATTCGCCTTCTGGCGCGCGGAATGCCCGAGCGAGACGAGCTTCATCACCAAATTCATTTCGGTGTTCAACGACTCGTCGATGAATTCTTCCATTACCTGGGGCCACTCAGCAAGGTGAACCGACTCAGGCGCGGTCTCATCCACCGAGCGGACGAGGTTCTGATACAACTCTTCCGCCATGTAAGGCATGGCAGGCGCGATCAACTTGGCAACTGTGGTCAACGCGGTGTAGAGTGTTGAGTATGCAGCCTGCTTATCAGAACTCGAGTCGTTCTTCCAGAAGCGACGGCGCGAGCGACGCACATACCATGTAGAAAGCGTCTCAACGAATTTTTCGACCGGGCGTGTGGCGTTGGTGACGTCATATTCTTCGTACGCTTTGGTCACGTCACGCACGAGTACGTTCAACTCAGAGAGCAACCAGCGATCCAAGTCATTGGTTGGCGCGGTGACGGTCAGCGCTTGCGGCTTGTCGAGGTTGGCATAGGTCACAAAGAACGAGTAGACATTCCACAGCGTTAGCGTAAAGTTGCGGATTACCTCCCCGACCAGATCGGAGGAGAAGCGGCGTTCCTGTCCGGGCGGCGTGGCGGTGTAGAGATACCAGCGCAGCGCATCCGCACCGTGGACGTTGAGCACATCCCACGGCTGGACGATGTTACCCAACGACTTGGACATTTTGCGTCCTTCGGCATCTTGAATGTGACCGAGGCAGATGACGTTCTTGAACGAGACTTCGTCATTGAGCAAGGTCGAGATGGCATGCAGAGAATAGAACCAGCCGCGCGTTTGATCGACCGCTTCACAGATGTAATCGGCGGGATATTGCGCTTCGAACTTATCCTTATTCTCAAACGGATAATGCCACTGCGCATACGGCATGGAACCTGAGTCGAACCACACGTCGATCAAGTCTTTAACGCGCGACATCTGTCCGCCGCAATCTGAGCAAGTCCAATGGACACTGTCCACGTATGGGCGGTGCAGGTCGAGTTCAGTTAAATCCTTGCCAGCTTTTTCAGAAAGTTCAGCCACCGAGCCAACACACTCGCGGTGTTTGCAATCTTGATTCTCACATTCCCAAACCGGCAGCGGCGTACCCCAATAGCGTTCACGTGAGAGCGACCAGTCGATATTATTTTCGAGCCAGTTGCCGAAGCGTCCGTTCTGGATGTGATCGGGAACCCAGTGAATGGTCTTGTTCAGGCTGACGAGATTTTCTTTCTTCGCGCTGGTGCGGATGTACCACGAGTCACGCGCGTAATACAGCAGTGGCGTATGACAGCGCCAGCAGAAGGGATACGTATGCACGAGCGTCTCAGCCCGGAACATCAGTCCGCGTGCTTCGAGTTCTTTGATGATCTGTGGGTCGGCATCTTTGACGAAGATTCCGCGCCATGGGGTGATTTCCGGGATGAAGGTACCATCCGGTTGAACCGTAAGCAAGACGGGCAGGTCATACTTCTTCGCCATCTCCATGTCTTCGGCGCCGAAAGCAGGAGCTTGATGCACAAGACCGGTGCCATCTTCGGTAGTAACGAAATCACCGAGGATGACGAAATGGGCGGGTTTGTCCAACGGCACAAATGTGAAGAGCGGGTTGTATTTCATGCCCTTCAGCTTCTTGCCTTTGAAGGTATCCAACACTTTCACTTCTTCGCCGCGGAAGACTTTTTCGAGCAGGTTCTTGGCAAGGATCAATTTCTCCGTCCCACCTGCATGTTCGCGCTCGACGGTCACATAATCCACTTCGGGGTGGGCGGCGACGGCGACGTTGGCAGGCAGAGTCCACGGAGTGGTCGTCCATACCAGGAAAGAGGTATCAGGTTTATCAGCCAGCGGAAAACGCACAAATACCGAAGGGTCAGTAGCATCTTCGTAGCCGAGCGCTACTTCATGGTCTGAGAGAGGCGTGCCGCAGCGCGGGCAATACGGCACGATCTTATAACCCTTGAAGAGCAGGTCCTTCTCCCAGAAGTTTTTCAAGATCCACCAGACCGACTCGATGTAATCATTCTCGTAGGTCACATAGGCAGTATCCAAGTCCACCCAGAAAGCGATGCGGTCGGTCAGTTTCTCCCATTCCTGGATGTAGTTGAAGACGGACTTGCGACACAGTTCATTGAACTTATCGATGCCATATTCTTCGATCTGCTGCTTGTTGGTGAAGCCGAGCTGCTTCTCCACTTCGATCTCGACCGGCAGACCGTGTGTGTCCCAGCCGCCGCGGCGCGAGACGTGATATCCGCGCATGATCTTGTAGCGCGGGAACATGTCCTTGAAGGCGCGCGCCAAGACGTGATGCACGCCGGGGCGTCCATTCGCGGTGGGCGGACCTTCGTAAAAGACATACTCGGGTTTGCCCTGTCTTTGCTCGATGGTCTTCTTGAAGACTTCCTGCTTCTTCCACATCTTGAGGACGTTGTCCTCCATGGCAGGGACGTCAAGTTTTGGGTTGACTGTTTTGAACATTCGTTTCTCCTCTTCGTCATTGCGAGGGCGATGTTTTTCGCCCGACAGCAATCTCATGACTATGTCTGAGATTGCTTCGTCGGGAAGAGCACCCTCCTCGCAATGACGGTAAATATTAAATAAAAAAGCTCTCATCTCTTAACAGAGACGAGAGCAAGGCTCACGCGGTACCACTCTGATTTCCATCCGAAGATGAACACTCATTGGATGACAACCATCATCCTGTTCCGATAACGAAGAACAACTCCGGATTCCCTACTCTCAGAGATTTCCCTGATTTCAGTTCACAGCTCCGGGAGGATTTTCAACCGTCTGCTCGTATCCGCCTCACACCACTTCACGGACTCGCTGTTCGTCTCGAACGGTTTACTCGTTCCCATCCACGCTTTTGATATTGAGATTATACACAAGCCGCGATAAAAGGGCAAGTAAAGATTTTTTTCATTGAAGGCAACAGGAGACCTACCCGGCTCCATACAGTGTAAAGACTGTTATCTCTGGTCTGCAATTAAAGCGCACAAAAGGACTGGTCATACCAACACCGCGATTGGTGTAAAGCAACATATTGCCCAAATTATACAGACCAGCAGGATATTTCCTTCCCCACTCAGGCAGCACAACCGGGCTGCCAAACGGAAGAACAACCTGCCCGCCATGTGAATGCCCGGAAATTTGAAAATGGAACCTGCCCGTTTCGGCTGTTACATCCGCATAATCAGGTTCATGGGCCAGCAAAATGGTCGGCACGCCTTCAGGCAATTTCGCCAGAACAAGGTTCAGATCCTGTGCATTCACATAAATATCATCAACCCCTGCCAGGTAAAGTTTCTCACCATCTTTTTCAAGGGCATGGACATCATTTCTCAATTCAAGGATTCCTGCCATGGAAAGCATCGTCCGGACGCGTTCAACATCCGTCCAGTGGTCATGGTTACCCATCACAGCCACCACTTTATGGGCTTGAGCAAGCGGGGTCATAACCTCTAAAAATTCCCAAGCAGCGCCATCGAGATCCGGGTTCCAGTGAGTACCGATCAGAAAATCACCTGTTGCAGCCACCAGGTCTGGCTTTTCCGCGAGGATAATATCCACCACGTTGGCAAGTCGTTCCTTGTCCATCCAACCACCAATATGAATATCGCTGATCTGAAGAATTCGGTACCCGCTAAATGCTTCGGGGAGTCCACGGATAGTAATATTAATACGAGTCACGTCCACCCAGGACGGCTCGAATCGGGTAAGGTAGTAATTTCCCGCCAAACTGGCAAGGGCGGTTCCCACTACGTATTTCAAAACGTTTAAAAAGTCTCTGCGTGATAAAGCCATGATTTCAGTTTAGTTTCCTTCCAGGATTTATATAAGAACAGGATCTAGATCCCGCCTCTTTCTTTCATCACAACCTGCATCTCCCCTTCAAGCTTGTCTGCGGCTGATTCCAGGTCTGCTAATTCGCTCAGCATACGCTCGCCGAGAGATTTATCTTCAAGTGAGTTAAGGTTAATGCGTACGTTGTAGCCGGCGGCCGTCAATGCAGCACGCGCCATGGCAAAGCCAGAAGCAGAATCGCTAATGGCGCTTTGTAAACCAGATTTGGCACATTTAAGTGCAAGCTCCATCACTTTAACGGCATGTTGGCTGACGTGTAAAGGAATATGCGCGGCATTCAAGGTTGCCTGTGTAATCGCCGCCTCACGAGCAGACTTTTGCTCGTCTGTCTCTTTGGGCATTTTAAATTTCGCCATCAAAACTTCAAAGGATGAAGCGTCATCATCCACAGCCTGAGTGAGCTCTTTACGAAGGTTTTCTGCAACAACCCGAATCGCCTGCATTTCGGCTTCCACCTCGGCGTATTTCTTTTTACCCATGGTCACACCTGCCACCATCGCAACAAGAGCCGCCCCCATGGCACCTGCATACGCACCCGCGGACCCGCCGCCGGGAGTCGGTGTCGGCGCGGCTAATTCTTCGATGAAAGAAGCTGGCTTGGGTGAGTCTGAGGCGGCAGCGGTGGGAGTAGAGAAAAGCCTGGATTCTAGAATCTGTTCGGGAGAGAAAGCATCCAACTGGGTGTACCAGACCGCTGCATCCACCAAGGCTTCTTGTGGAATTAAGCCGACAAGCTCACTGTGATGAATGCCGACGCCATAACGCTCGGCTTCGCGGCGAATGAATTCGACCACGCGCGCGATGGGTGTTTCGCGGAAGTTGGTGAGGTTCATCGAGACTTGTGCGCGACCATCCACGAGCAGACCAAGACCCTTGACGTAACGCAGCCCGCCCGAAGATTGACGCACAGCTTTGGCGATCTTCTTGGCAATGCTGACATCGTCGCTGGTGAGATAGACATTGAAAGCAATGAGAGGATTGCGCGCGCCGATGACAGTTGCACCCGCCTTGGGAAGTTTACTGGGACCAAAATCTGGCTTGCGTTCGGGGTTGGTTTCGACGTCGGCTTTGAGACCTTCGTATTGTCCCTTGCGGATATTTTCCAAGTTGGTGCGCTCGGGCTTGGTGGCAGCGGATTCATACAGATAAACAGGGATACTGAGCTCTTTGCCGACACGCTCACCGAGGCGTTGTGCGATTGCGATACATTCTTCCATGCTCGCGCCGCTAAGCGGAACGAAGGGAACGACATCGGTGGCGCCGATGCGTGGATGTTCGCCAGTGTGCTGATCGAGGTCGATGAGTGATGCGGCAGTCTGAATGGCACGGAAGGCGGCTTCTTCCACACCTGCGGCTGACCCGGCAAAGGTTAGAACGGTGCGGTTGTGGTCAAGGTCGGAAGAGCGGTCGAGGAGTTTGACCTCCCCCACCGCCTGGATGGCGGCGACGATCTGGTCGATCACTTCGGGGCGGCGCGCATCAGAAAAATTAGGAATACATTCGATAAGTTGAGTAGCCATGTAGTTTGATGATCTCACATTTTCATTAGTCTGGTATGCCGTCCATTATAAAAGACTATGTCACCCTGAGGGAGCGTGATTTTCGCGACCGCAGGGTCTCTGGCACAATCTTGCCGAGATGCTTCGGGGCAACAAAACGCCCCTCAGCATGACATTACGAAATAAAAAACAGTCCCCGCAAAAATTGCAGGGACTGTTTTTGTACTAAGAAATCCGTTAGGGTTGCAGAGACAGAGAAATGATCTCGCCGTCTTGCAAAAGGATGGTACAGAATGAATATGTTGTGCCATCGCTGGCAGTGGCTTTGAATTCTGCCATGCCGCTGCTAAACGACTCAACACCTGAAATTTGATACGTAAGCCCGGACGAAGTAAGGTATGCCTTCAAGTTATCGCGCCCAAACTGGGTGGTTGTCCCAAAGTTGAACATGACATTTTCGCCGACCATATCCATGGCTGTGTCCATGTCACCTGCATTGACGGCATCAAAAAACTGGGTCACGATGGAATTAGTATCCTCTTCAGATACGGTCCCGCCAGTGTCTTCGGCAGGCTCGGCATCTACGCTCGAATCCTTGCTGGCAGTCCACGAAACTTCCTTTTCGAAGACGCCGCAAATCCCGTCTGCCGGAGATTTAATGAGAAGGGTTCCACTGGCTTCGCTCTCGGATGTAAACGTTCCTGCAAAGGTGAGGTCATCGCCAAATTTATCAATAGAAGAGGAGAAGCTCTCACCATCCACCACAATAGGGTCCATGCCGCCAGTATTTTCACCGATGCTAATCGCTCCATGATAATCACAGCCATTGGATTCGCCTGTGTAATTCAAGGCAACAGAGACGACCTGGTTATTTTCAACCGTGAATAGAATTTCTTTATTATCTACTGTGTTTGTGCCAACCCAGCTGCCATCATAGATACCACCATTTTGCACGGGTTCTTCTTCTGTAGCGGATGAGTCAGAGGGCAGGAGCGAACTGCTCTCTTCTTCAGTCGCTGCGGTCTCCGGCGGGACGCTGGCAGAATCTGAAGGAGACAACGCCTGACAGGCAAGTGATGTCCAGACCAATACAGTGACTGCCAAGAGGATGTTTCTTTTGTTGTTCATGAAATTCTCCATTAAAAATAAGGTTGTAGAATACGGATAAAGCAACCAACATTTTATCTAAGCATATCAACCTGAAAATCACCTAAAGGTAATGGGGTTCCCGAATTGGTATTTATACTTTAAGATTCACAGATCGATCTCACAACAAAAACCTTAGGAGTTCTCATGCAAAAGTCCCGGCTCGAAGCCTTTAGTGATGGGGTCTTCGCCATTGTCATTACCTTACTGATTCTCGATATTCGCTTTCCCGAAGTAGAGTACGGTCAATTTTGGCAAACGCTTGGTTCCATCCTGCCGCGCATCCTCGCATATATATTGAGCTTTATCATCATTGGGTTGTATTGGGTCATACATCACAACTCCATGCATGCCATCAAAACCACAGACCGCGGCTTTCTTTGGCTGAACATCCTGCTGTTGTTATGCGTAAGTTTTATCCCCTTCCCTACTTCTCTCGTTGGGCGCTATCCCTTTGAAGCAGGTCCGATCATTGTGTATGGGGCGACGCTCATCACCTGCAACCTGGTTGGGTATCTTGCCGTGGTATACGTCCACTATCATCCCCATTTGGCAACCGCTGAGTTCAGTGATAAGTATTTGCGCCGCCACACGCCAAACTACATCTTCGTCAACGGCTCATATCTCGGCGCGATCTTATTGGCGAATATCTATCCGCTGGCAAGTTATCTAATCTACATAGCAGTCGTCCTGCTTCTGATCATCTTCCTCCCCAAAGTGGATGACGGCATTAATTATCAAGCCCATTAAACGTAAAGGAAAATATCCATGCACAAATCTCGTCTCGAAGCGTTCAGCGACGGCGTCATCGCCATCATCATCACCATCATGGTCTTGGAATTACGCGCCCCCGAAGAAGGTGCGCTCAGCGCGCTGTTGCCACTCCTGCCCAAATTCCTGAGCTACATTCTCAGTTTTGTACTCGTCGGCATCTACTGGAACAACCATCATCATCTCTTGCAGGTGACAAAAAGCGTCAACGGCTCGATCCTTTGGGCGAACATGCATCTGCTCTTTTGGCTGTCTCTAGTGCCTTTTGCGACCATTTGGATGGGCGAACACTTCGAAGCCATTCCCGTCGCGATCTATGGCGGCGTGCAATGGGCAGCCGGGCTGGCGTATTTCATCCTGACGCGCGCCCTCATCACCCATCACGGCGTGGATTCTGTCCTTGCCAAAGCCGTTGGGCGGGATCATAAAGGGCTGCGCTCGCTCTTTCTTTATACTGCCGCAATCGCCCTGGCTTTTTTCTCCCCGTGGCTTTCGGCTGGTTTATACGTCGTCGTTGCCGTCATGTGGCTGATCCCAGACCCGCGCATTGAAGAAAAGGTAGCCGAAAAGGGGCATATCAATTAAGAATGAACAGGGTATGATTTGAAAAATGTCGTAACTTAACCTGCCAACTTGGACAGAAACCCTATGTGAAGTTTGGTGTAGTGATTCATAATCAAAAATCTTTTGCGGCACATTTTAGAAAACGAGGAAAAAATGCAAAATAACACCCCCACACCTACCTTTAATTGCCCCACATGTGAAGCAAAGATCGAGCCCGTTGCAGGCATGGTCGCCATGAAATGTCCCTATTGCGGGAATACGATCGTCATTCCTGAATCAGTAAGGACAATTCTTCAGTACCCCAACAATGCTACTTACAACGCACCTGTCAGTTCCTATACACCCAGCGTTAACCCGAGCCAGCCGCCTGAATACATCCCAAGCCTGACGGATGTGACCAACCTTGCCAAACAAGGCAAGTTGGAAGAGGCAGCCAAGGCATATAGCAAGATCACAGGACTTAACGCTAAAGACTCCATGTTCAGCGTCCAATCCATGGCAGGGATTCAGCCGCAAGCGCCCGCACCCACAGCACAAGCAACCCCTGAAGTGCCGCGCGCACGTTTTGAACCGCAATACACACCGCCGCCTGTAATCAACCAGGGCGGCTACGCCCCCATCCCACAAAGGCCTGTCCGCAGAGGGCGCTCATGCGTTTCAGTTGTTTTTCAGATCATCTCTGTTATTGTATTCATTGTCGCATTTATCCTGCCAAAATTGGGAAATCTCCTTCCGGAAAATTTACCGTTTGAGATACCAACCGATATCTCCTTCTTTTCAACCTTTACAGAGGACCCTGAACCCGCTTTTGTAAAACAGATCACATCATTTGGCTACAAAGGGACAGGACCTGGCATGTTCGAGAATGCCCGCGTCATTGGAGTGGACGGGAGCGGTAACGTTGTCGTCGCCGACTTTGGTACCGGGCGCATTCAAATTTTCGATGCTAATGGAACGTACATCTCAGAATTCCTACCGGATGATTTTGAGCGCACCCAATATTCAAGCAGCATTGCTGTAAGTCGTGACGGAAATATCTACATTCCAAACGGAACACTGATCCACGTCTACAATGAAAATGGAGAATTACTGAACGATATCAGTGATTCTGAACGTGATTTTGAGTATGTCGTTCTAGGCGCTGACGATGTCCTTTACGCAGTGACCGACAAAGACTTTGAACCCACCATCGTGCGCTTCGACCGCAACGGCGTGATCGATCTGGAAATTGTCAATCCTTTATCCAATATCAGCGAAGACGTCAGCACAAACGGGATCATTGGCGTGGATAATTTTGGCAATATTTATTACTGCGATGCTTTCAATCCTGTCATACTAAAATTTTCACCAAGCGGAGAATTCATCGGTCAATTCGGAGGCGACTCTCCAGCCGGGGAAGGATACACACCGGGAAAATTCGTTAATCCCCTGCAGATCGAAACCGACAATCAAAACCGTATCTATGTTGTAGATTTCTTCAACATCCAGGTATTCGATACAAATATGAACTACCTCGCTCGAATTGAGGGTGGGTATTATGGTGTTGCATTCAATGCACAAAATAACATGTACGGCACCTCAACTCTGGATAATAATGTTGTAAAGTTCGAAATCCAACCGCCCAGCCAGTAACTCTAGCAGCGCCTCTGGCGTTCCACAACCCAAGGAGGTGGAACAAAAAACGTCACCTTACCACGCTCGCTCATGATACAATTTCTTTAAATGCACATTGTGTGCATGCCATTACAGCCGCCCAGCCTCTAATTTCGCGGGCGGAGCATTGGTGCAGTGATGTGGTCAAAGACTCCATCGCGCACATCAGGAGATTACAATGGAATACAAGCTCTACGTTGGCAACCTTGCCTACTCCGTCACCGACGCCGAATTGCAAACTCTGTTTGCCCAGGCGGGCGCGGTCAAGTCTGTGGCAGTCATCATGGACAAAATGACTGGTCGCTCCAAAGGCTTCGCTTTTGTGGAAATGGCGAACGAGCAGGACATGCAGAACGCGATCAGCATGTTCAACGGCAAGGATTTCCAGAGCCGCGCGCTCACAGTAAATGTTGCCCGTCCCCGCGAAGAACGCGGCGGATTTGGCGGCGGTGGCGGCTTCAACAATCGCGGCGGTGGTAATGACCGCAGACGCAGCAAGCCCAAAAGCGGCGGTAACGACAGACAACGCTGGTAAATCAAACAAATCCCCTGTACATTGCAGGGGATTTTCTATTTCGATGCAAGGTAAGAGATTCTCCTTTCCACCCTATCTGTAAACACGCAAACCCCTTAAACTTAATATGGAAAAGAAAATGACCCAAACTCAAAATAACCAAACCCGACCTTTTGAACTTGGCTTTTATAACTTCGTAGATGGTGGAACCAACTCACTCACTGGTACAAAGAAAGACCCCGCCGAAGTGATGAAAAACATGCTCGAAGTCATCGAACTCGCCGACCAGGTTGGGCTGGATGTCTTCGGCATCGGTGAACATCACCGCGTAGAGTATCTCGCTTCCGCGCCGGAAGTAATCCTTGGCGCTGCCGCTGCGCGCACAAAGAACATTCGCCTCTCCACCGCCGTCACCGTGCTTAGCTCCGATGATCCCGTACGCGTCTTCCAACGCTTCGCCACCGTCGACTTGATCTCCAATGGTCGCGCTGAGATCATGGCAGGGCGGGGCTCGTTCATCGAGTCTTTCCCCCTCTTTGGATACAATCTCAATGACTACGACGGACTCTTTGATGAAAAGCTCCGCTTGCTATCACAATTGAACGAGTCCACCAACATTACCTGGTCTGGCAAATATCGCGCGCCGCTGAACAACCTTGGTGTCTATCCGCGCCCGGTGCAGGAAAAAATTCCGATATGGGTAGCCGTTGGGGGTACGCCTGAGTCGGTTGTCCGCGCCGCATCCATGGGATTACCCATGGCGCTTGCCATCATCGGCGGCATGCCCGAACGATTTACCCCCTATCTCGACCTCTACCGCGAAGCCTCCAAAGAATACGGTTTTGAATCAAGTAAGATCCCGCTCAGCATCAACTCTCATGGCTTCATCGCCGATAGCGCAAAGGAAGCCATTGATGAATATTACCCGCTACAAACCATCATGATGAATAAGATCGGGCGCGAACGCGGCTGGGCGCCTGCCACACAGGAACAACTTGAAAAGCAACGCCTCCTACGCGGCTCTGATTTTGTCGGCACCCCCGAAGAGATCATCGAAAAAATCCTCTTCCAATACGACCTCTTCAAACACCAACGTTTCCTGATGTACATGGGCAACAATGCCATTGAACACAAAAAAATGATGCACGCCATCGAGCTCTTCGGAACGAAAGTCGCCCCTGTGGTTCGTAAAGAGATCGCAGCCCGCCAGACCGGATAAAATCCCGCGCATCTTTCTCAGCCTTCCAGCGTCTCGACAGCCCGGCATTACACCTACGCATGGTACAACAGCAATGCTGTTCAATAAACCCTCGCTTCGCTGAAAGCCGTGCCGATTAATTGCAATATTATTAGACTTCCGATGCATTGACGTCTCGTTGCCTGACAGGTATAATCGTCCCTCGGCATTATTTCAAACAGCAGGAGCATATCATGACTACACCCGACAGCGTGCCCGCCGTGGCACTCGAACCCAAAACGAAACTGAACGGCAAAATTTTGAAGACCACACTCGCGGGGGCGCTGGTGGATATCGGACAAAGCGTTCCGGGCGTCCTCCACATTTCACAGATCAGCGAGACAGCGGTCAATAAAGTGGAAGATGTTCTCAAGGAAGGACAGGAAGTCACCGTCTGGGTCAAGCGCGTCCGCAAAGACCGCGTTGAACTCACCATGATCGAACCACTCGCCTATGACTGGAAAGAACTCAAGGCAGATATGGTCGTCAAAGGCAAGGTGACCCGCCTCGAAACCTACGGCGCTTTCGTAGACTTCGGCGCAGAACGACCCGGCTTGATCCATGTCAGTGAGCTTGCTCACGGCTATGTCAAGACCGCAGCTGATGTGGTAAAAGCAGGCGATGAAGTGGAAGCGAAAGTTCTGGATGTGGATCGCCGCAAGCGCCAGATCCGCTTGAGCATCAAAGCCCTTCAGGAACTTACCATCGAAGAAGAAGCAGCCGAGCCCAGAGAATTCAAAGGCAAAGGCAAGCGCAAGGGCAAGAAGCAGGACGAAGAATTCGAGATGGAAAAGGAAGTTTCCAACGAGCCTGAATACACTGCAATGCAGATCGCATGGCAGCAGGCGTTGGACAAAGCCAACGGCAAGAAGAACGTTCGCGCCAAATCCATCAAGTCCACTTCACAGGAACAGGAAAAACTGTTCAACAGCACCCTCGAAAAACGCCTCCCAACCGGCGGCTAATAGCATAAAAAAAAGCGCTGGCAATTTGAACTGACCCCGGAAAAGCGGACACGAAAAGAAAGCCCTCCTGTGAGAAGATAAGCACAGGAGGTGCTTTTTTGTCAGGACGAAAAGGAATGTTGCACTACAAGGTGGAGATAAAGCAAGAAGCGGTGCGTCTAGTGTTGGAAGAGCATTTGACGTATGCGGTAGGTGGTGTTGGCTGGGAAATACGGAGGCAGAACGGATCAAAATCTGGGTGCAGATGTATCGGCGAGAAGGAGAACTCTCATTTCATAAGCCGATTGGACGACCGCTGAAGGCAGGCGAAGAGCGGGAAGTGGCACGGTTACGCATGGAGAAAGCACTGCTAAAAAATCCATACCGAATTGCGGGAAGTGCGGCCTCTCGCCAGCGCAATTATCGGGCGATCTACCACCACAAGGAAGAATACGAAGTGAAAGCGATGTGCGAAATTCTTCGGTGTTTCGCGAGCGGCGTATTATGCTTGGGTCAGAAAGCTGGCAGGACCGACCCGGATCAGGGAACGCATGCAGAAGATCCAAACGGTTTATGAGGACTCGCACAAGCTACGGGTATCGGCGGATCACGATCCACCTCCAACGAAAGCTGGGTTGCGGTCATCACAGGCAGTTTTGAGGCTCACGGGCAAGCTGGGCATTCGTTCGCAAGCCAGAAAGCCCAAAATGTACAAAAAACTGGAAGAACTTGGCACCTACCACCGCTATCCCAACCTGCTCAATCGGGACTTCCTCGCAACAAAGCCAAATCAGAAGTGGGTCACGGATGTCACCTTCATTCGCACCTTGCAGGGCTGGGCGTATCTGTCCACCATCAAGGGATCTCTACGACGGCTTTATTGTGGCTCATGCTTTGATCTCAGCAACTCGATTGCACTGGTGACACAGACCTCTAAAACAAGCCCAGCAAAAGGTCACTGATGGACTTCTCCTCCACAGTGACCAGGGACCCAATACACTTCGACCCATATCATGTCCTTACCGGCGAGTATAACATCACGCCTTCCATGTCGCGGCGTGAAACTGTTGGGACAACGCTCCGATGGAGAACTTCTTCGGACACCTCAAGGAGGAATATTTACGACACTTCAAACAAAACCACCTTTAAGGATACAGAGCAACTCATTGACGAATACATTTACTTTTACAACTAGGAACGGATACAATTGAAAACAAGACAGACACCCTACGAAACCAGGTGTCTGTCCATTTGACCAGCGGGGGCTTTCTTTTTGTGTCTTCCTTATAGGGTTCAGTCTAATTGCCAGCGCTTTTTTTTATTTAAGTCCTATCGTTATTTACCTTCCCCGCTCTTCAGATAATCTTCCATAAACCCGTCCAGATCGCCATCTAAAACAGCTTGAGCACTTCCGACCTGAAGAATATGTGCGATGATCCTTCACCATTTGATAAGGGTGCAATACATACGAGCGGATCTGGCTGCCCCACTCGGCTTTGGTATATTCGCCACGCAAGACTGCCCGCTCTTCTTCCTTTTCTGCCCGTCTCAATTCAACCAAACGGGCGCGCAGGATGCGCATGGCAAATTCACGGTTCTGCGTCTGCGAACGTTCATTTTGACACGTCACAACAATCCCAGTTGGGATATGCGTCAGGCGAACAGCAGTAGCATTCTTTGCACGTTCTGACCGCCTGCCCCTGAAGAACGGAACACATCCATCTTCACGTCGCCAGGGTTGATCTCCACATCTGCCTCATCCATGGAAACTTGCGGAAGAACTTCCACAAGCGCAAATGAAGTATGGCGACGATGAGCCGCATCGAACGGAGAGAGACGTACCAAGCGATGCACTCCTTTTTCAGAACGCATATACCCAAAGGCATAACGCCCGCCCACCGCGATCGTAACACTCTTAATGCCGGCTTCTTCACCAGGGGTTGAGTCTAATATTTCTGCCGTAAACCCGCGGCTCTGATCCAACGCAGGTACATGCGCTGGAGCATTTCTGCCCAATCTGGAGAGCGTCCCACCTGCACCGGCATGGATGGCAAGGATGGCATCATCGTGGTCAAACGGACCGGAAAGCATCGCCGCAAAGGCGCGCTTCTCAAGGTCTGCCTCCAACTTTTTGGTCTCTGCTTCCAAATCGTCTCGCAACGATTCGTCGTCCAGTTTTACCAGATCGGTCAAGTCGTGCAATTGCTGCTTGATGCTCGCCCACGCGTCCACTTCATCGCGCAGACTGGACAGGGTCTTCATTACCTTTTGTGCGGCAGTGGAGTCATTCCAGAAATCGGGATGCTCAATATCTTTTTCGAGTTGCGAAAGCTGGTTCTGTTTTCCTACCAGGTCAAAGACGCTCCAATAATTGTTGGACGGTCTCATTTGCGGTATTTAATCGTTGTAATAAGTCCTGCATTTCTACTCCTATTGATCTGCCAAAATTCCATCTACGAATGCATCGGGGTCGAAAGGCGTCAGGTCTTCAGGTTTCTCGCCAAGCCCGGCAAAAAGGATCGGCAGCCCCAATTCGCGTTGAATGGCAAACGCCATTCCACCGCGCGCAGATGAATCCAGCTTTGTCAGGATGACACCAGTAACATTCACCGCGTCCTTGAAGGAGCGCGCCTGCTGCAACGCATTCTGACCAGTCGTCGCGTCCAACACCAACCAAACTTGATGTGGGGCACCCGGAAATGCCTTCCCCACCACTCGATTTACTTTCTTAAGTTCTTCCATCAAATTGAAGCGGGTATGCAAGCGTCCGGCAGTATCCACCATAACTATATCGACTTCACGGGCAACTCCCGCTTGAACAGCACTGAAAGCCACGGCACCAGGGTCACTTTCTGGAGCACCTGCGATCACTTCCACGTTCAATCTGTCCCCCCAAACCTGAAGCTGGTCAACCGCTGCAGCACGAAACGTATCTGCTGCACCAAGTAATAATTTTTTTCCGGCATTTACATACAAAGAGGAAAGCTTTGCAATAGTGGTGGTCTTCCCGGAACCATTGACCCCAACAACGAGGATAACTGTTGGCTTAATCCCAAAATCAATGATGGGCGGCACAATAAGTCGCGAACGCAGTTCCTGCTTCAGCGCAGAAAAAAGCTCCCCGGAACGCGTCCAGCCTTCAGTTCGGGTGAGGCGTTTCAACGCATCCAAAATTGAAGATGTGGTTTCGATCCCAAGGTCTGCTTGTATTAATGTAGCTTCCAGATCATCCCAGGTTTCGTCGGTGATTTCAGTTGCGCCGAGAATGGATGCGATCTGACCAAATGCAGCCTTGCTTGTGCGGGAAAGTCCTTCGCGCCATCGTGAGAAAATGCTCATGGGCGGCGATTATATCAGGGATTTTATGTTATACTCATTTGGCTAAATCGAGCCTTTGATAAAGTAATTAATGAAAGAAAAAGGAAACAAAAATGGCTGGAGAACCTCTACACATCACTGACGAGTCCTTTGAAAAAGTTGTCATGCAGTCTCAACTTCCTGTAATCGTGGATTTTTGGGCACCGTGGTGCAATCCTTGCAAAATGATCGCACCCACCTTGGACAAACTTGCAAAGGAAATGGAAGGCAAGATCATTGTCGCGAAAGTTAATACAGATGATCATGCAGAATGGATGCAAAAATTTGGTATTCAGGGAATTCCCACCTTGTTGTTCGTTTCAAATGGCAAGGTTGTACACCGCCAGGTTGGCGCTCTCCCCGAACGCATGCTTCGTGATGTTGTAAATCAATTCATGGAAGTTGCGGGTCAACAGGCGTAGTCTTGAAGACGGGTATGAAGGGTTTGTTTTTGGTTGCCGCAACACAGGCATTACTGCTTGGCGCATGCATGCCTGCTTTTTCACAACCTCAGGTATATGCCACCCCTGTTTCAGAGACGGACCTGCAAAGTACGGCAGCGGTACTTGTACAACAGACACTTCAATCCCAGCCGACCTTTACTTCGGTCCCAAGCGAAACCCCTATCGTTTTTACTCCTTCGCAAACCGCTACAAAGCCGACCGCGACAGAAACTGTCAATCCCATTTTTCTAACATTGACATCAACCCTCCTTGCAGGGACGGTTACACCCGGCGGGACACCGACTACAATCACTGGAACTCCGCCAACAGAAGGTCCTACCCAAACTTCAAGCGCTACGACGATACCACCTACTCTGGATGGTACACCTAAACCCTTGATCTCTGGAACGCAGCCAGCCAACCTTCCATCAGGTACAATTAGTTTGTTCAATAAAGCCGATGTGGAAGTTTACATTTCCTTGCGCTGTATTACAAAAGGCGGAAATGTTACAATCCTTGAATATCCGGTCAGAAAGAATATCAATGTAGGCGCTCCTGCCGGATCCTATACCTACATTGCCTGGGTCGGTGGCAGACAGTTTGATGGCGGTTTTTCGTTAGAGCAAGATGGTTTCATCACGATTACGTTTTCTGCAAATAAGGTAAACGTAAAGAAAAATTAGTCTAAGAAATTTCGAATATAAAATGGAGAGATTTAAATGATCAAAAAGATAATCCCCACCATGGCATTGCTTGCCGTCCTGGTCGTCGCTTGCGGCGGGCAACCGGCAGAACCAACCCTTGCCCCTGAAGAAGTTCAGGGCACAGCGATCGCTGCTGCATTCACCATGGTTGCAGAAACCCAAGCTGCCATCCCCACCAACACCCCCCTGCCTCCCACAGAAACCCCCAGCCCCACCCCATTGCCTACTTTTACTCCCCTGCCTCTGCCCACGGAATCATTAATTCTTCCTACCGCAACCCAGGCAGCCAGCAGCTCCGGCGGCGGCGGGCAGTGCGATAGCATCATCAACCTCGGTGAAGCTGGTCCGCAATCCCAAGTTCGCTTTGAAAACATAACCGGCGGCACTGTTTCCCTGACACTATACATGTATACGCCCAACTTATTTGGTCAGTGCGGAAGTCATTCATCCAACCCGTTTCCGATCAGCAAAAATGGTGACTTAACCGTATCCCTCCCCAAGGGCGATTACTATGCCTATGCATGGATCACTTATCCAGATGGTGATACCAGCCAGTCCGAAGGATACTTTATCGTCAAAGTTGGTGACAATCACACCTTCCCAGTCAATATCAAGAAGGAAGTTATTGTCTCGAAATAACCAATAAAAAAAAAGAGCCGCGACATAATCGCGGCTCTTTTTTTTATTCCACTTCGCGTTTGATCTTTGCGCCAAGCTTTATTAGTTTTTCATCCACCTTTTCGTACCCACGTTCAATCTGAACAATATTCCTGATCTTTGAGGTGCCATTGGCAGCCAGCGCAGCCAGCAGCATTGCCATACCTGCCCGAATATCCGGGCTTTCCAATTTTTCGCCATACAAAGGGGTTGGACCCTGTATAAGGCAACGGTAGGGGTCACAAAGAATGATACGAGCACCCATGCCCACTAGCTTATCAGTAAAGTACATTCTGCCTGAGAACATCCAATCATGAAAAAGGACGGAACCCGAGATCTGCGTCGCCATTGTAATGGCGATGCTGGTTAGATCAGTTGGAAAAGCTGGCCAGACATTTGTTTTAATTTCCGGCACGGCGCCATCCAAGTCTGAGATCACGGAAAGGCTTTGGCTGGCAGGGACAAGGATGTCATTCCCTTGTACTTCCCAATGGACACCCAAGCGATGAAAGACCTGCCCCACCATTTCAAGATGCTTGACACCTGCATTGCGGATCAAAATGGTTCCATGCGTGACAACTGCCGCGCCAATGTAACTAACCACTTCCAACAAGTCTGGTCCGATGGTATATTCGCCGCCGTGCAGTCGGGGGACACCCGTAATATGTAGTGCATTCGAGCCGATACCCTCGATCTTTGCACCGAGGGCATTCAAGAAATTACAAAGTTCCTGCACGTGTGGTTCTGAGGCAGCATTACGAATGGTGGTCTCGCCTTTTGCGAGAACCGCCGCCATGACGGCATTCTCCGTAGCAGTGACACTTGCCTCGTCCAGAAGTATGTCGGCACCATGTAACTGAGATCCCTTTATATCGAATACGCGGTTGTATGTAATATCTGCACCCAATGCGCGCAAAGCCAGGATATGGGTGTCCAGGCGACGACGCCCGATCACATCTCCACCAGGTGGAGGCAGCTTAAGCCCGCCAGCACGGGCAAGGACAGGTCCCGCAATGAGGATCGAAGCCCGGATACGGCGACACAGCTCAGGATCCAGATGCGAGGCGGTTAACTCTCGGGTAATCAGCCGCCATGTGTGTTGATCCAATTCTTCCACCTCAGTCCCGAGGCTTTCGATCAGCTTTCGCATCGCCAGCACATCGCGGATCTGGGGGACGTTATGCATTACGATCGGCTCATCCGTTAAAAGGCAGGCGGCAAGCAAGGGCAGGGCTGCGTTCTTATTGCCGGAGGGAGTGACTTCGCCGTTCAGCGGAACTCCGCCCTCAATGACAAATTCTTCCATGATCATGTCTCCTATTTTCAAAATTGTAATGGCGTTTTGCATAAACTGCCAACAACATTGCAAGCCAGTTGTATGAAGAGATGACTTTCCCTTCTTGAAAATTTGGAATTATAATGATTTTATGTCTCTTGAATGGATAATACCCCTTCTATTTGGATGGATAGCAGGATGGATCATTAATTATGTCTCTGATGTCCTGCCTGTTACCCGGCGATTCAGTCAGCCTGTTTGCCCGACTTGCGGCTCAGCCTACTCACTGACAAACTATCTTTTGTTCCGGCGCTGCCCAAACGGTCATTTCCGTTCAATTCGGGTATGGGTCGTTCAAATTGTCATTATGGCGCTCAGCCTGTATTCCTTCATCCACCCACCCACCCGGATTGGGTATTGGGGGGGCTTGATCTTGATGACCTATTTCGGCATCGTATTCGTGATCGATATGGAGCATAGACTCATCCTTCACCCGACAAGCATTTTCGGTGCATTACTCGCGCTGATACTGGGCACAATCACCCGCGGACTGACAGCTGCACTGCTAGGTGGACTGGGTGGACTGGTCATCCTGCTTGCTTTTTATTATTTCGGAGTCCTCTTTGCACGGTATCGCGCAAAACGAATGCGAGCTCAAGGCATTGAAGCGGACGATGAAGACGCACTGGGCCAGGGGGATGTCATCCTTGCCACCGTGCTTGGCTTCCTGGTGGGCTGGCCCCTGATTTGGATTCTCATCATAATGAGTACCCTGCTGGGCGGGTTGATCAGTTTCATTCTTGTGATCGGACTTCTCATTACGCGCAGGTACAATGCAAATGCGTTGATGATGTTTATCCCCTACGGCCCCTACTTCTTAATTAGCGCCTCAATCATTGTGTACTTCCCCGGCATTCTGAGAGCCTTGTTACCTGTTAATTAATATCTTCATGATACGCCACAAAATCTCACCCACCCACAAGAACAAATCCCGGCGTGCGCAAGCCATGGTTGAATTCATGCTTGCCCTGCCGGTGTTGGTGGCGCTTTTGTACGGCATCATTGAAGTATCGCGTTTGATCTTCATCTTCGCATCGGTGGCAAATGCCTCCCGTCAGGCGGCACGCTATGGCGCGGGGAGCGGCGAACCTCTCAGCAACACAACCTATTATCAGGACTGCGAAGGCATTCGCGATATGGCAAACCAGTCTGCGATCCTGACCGAATTCGATGATATCAACATCACCTATGATCGCGGAATAACAGAATCCGGCGAACAGATCCCCATCCTGGATATTGACCCAGATCCAGATGTTGACGAGTGCCCGATTGAAGACAATATTATCCGCAATGGAGACCGTATCATCGTGCAAGTATCGGCTTCATATGAACCAATCCTCCCAATCGTTAATATTGAGCCGCTCCAAGTGGTCTCTGCCAATGCGCGCACCTTCCTGATCTCTGTCCCCATTTTCGGTTCCGCCTTCCCAACCGGATTCAAAGCAGAGACAGCAACTCCATCAAGAATGCCTTCGCGCACTCCTTCGGAAGAAGTTGCCACCTCTACATATACCGCCACATTCAATGCCACGTATGAAGCGTACAGAACCGCCTTCCCGCTTACTTCAACGAATACGCCGCCACCCACACTCACCTTCACCCCATCCATCACACCGACGGCGAGCCTGATCCCCACCCCCACTTCCACGCAGATCAAATGCACAGGCGATTTCGCAGTATTGCATGGACCATTGGAATTTTCCGGCAATATCATGTCTATGCGGGTCAAGAACAATACCGGCGTCACGCTCAGCACGGCTTCGGTCTACATCGAATGGAATCATGATACCGGCGGTACCCCTTCGCTGCGACTCAACCAGGTTCAATTTGCGGGTCAGGGTTGGACTGGCGAGATGTTCGCCCCATCTGGTTTTGTGAGCGCGTACTACCCGTCCATCCCGCCGGGTGATTCGGTGATAGAGTTCCAATTCGACCAAAATTACCGCTATCAAGACGGCACAGAGCGCATCATTATCCTTATCGGCAACCCCGGCTGTACAAATTACCCGGTGGATTCAAGAAATTAACCATGCCCAAACAGAAACAAATGCGTTCAAACGAGAAGGGGCAAAGCTTGGTAGAGCTGGCGATCAGCCTGCCGGTGATCCTGCTTATTTTGCTCGCCACATTCGACTTCGGTATGGCGCTGTTTTCTTATTCCATATTGAGAGATGCCGCCCAGGAAGGTGCGTTATATGGCTCGTTCAACCCCGGCAATAAGACCCAGATAGAGAACCGCGCCAGAAATATACTGCCGCGCGAAGATGATGAAGTCTTTTCCTCCCCCGTGAACCTCCGAGACAAAGAGCAGGTAAGTGTTGAAATAAAATTCAAAGGGAAGTCCTGCGAAGGCGTCACAAAAGGAACCGCCAATTACGTTGAAGTACGGGTATCGTACAACTATCCAATTATCATGCCGCTTACTGGTGAAATCGTTGGAACGGATACGATCAGGTTAACCGGTTCGGCTTCGAATGTGATCTTACAACCGCCATGCAAATAAAATCCTTCCTCCAAAACAAAAAGAAGAACCGCAAGGAACGTGGACAAGCCATGATCCTGATCGTGTTCTCCATCGTCGGTCTAATCGGGGCTTCTGCGCTCGCCATCGACGGAGTGAATGCTTTCATCGACAGACGCCGCGCAGATACTGCCGCATCTGCCGCCGCCCTGACTGCCGCTCTGACCAGGATCGAAGGCGGCAACTGGCGCGCCGCGGCTCTGGCAACCGCCGCCGCAAATGGATACAATAACGACGGGGTCACGAACACGGTTGAATTAAATACACCACCGCTAAATGGCGATTACACCGGAAATTCAGAATATATAGAAGTGATCGTCACCTCTCATTTAAAGACCTACTTTGGCGTGGTGATCGGTGTGCCAACCATCACCAGTGTTGCGCAGGTCATATCTCAATCCAAACCGTCTGAGCTTGGCGAGATGTTCCCAGGCTACGCCCTGATCAGCCTTGCCCCTAAAACAGATTGTGAGCGCCGCCGAGGTTTTTGGGTTCACAGCGAAGCCACTCTCAACCTCATAGGCGGCGGTCTGTTCGTCAATTCAACCAATCCCAAATGTGCTTTCATCTCCTTCGGAAGCGGAAGCGTACGCGTCCTCGATGAGAACCGCATCACCGTGGCGGGCGGCGCGGATATTCAAAAGACGAAACTGATCACCCCGTATCCGATCGAGACCGGTGTTGCGCCGATCCCCTACCCCATCCCTTATAGAATGCCGAGGGGTGGTTGCGGTTCAAAAATCGCAACTGTGGACCTTGAAACTGGAGAAATGACATCTGGAAATTACGAAGAAGGCGTCTTCCCGCCAGATGGCGTTCACACATTGGGTCCGGGCGCTTATTGTCTGCAAGACGACTTCATCGTGACGGAAGGCAAGTCTTTGCAGGGCAATGGTGTGCTCTTCATCATGGACCAGGGCAATATCAAAATAAGCGGGTATGCTCAGGTTGACTTGAGCGCCCCCAAAAGCGGACCAAGCGCCGGGCTGCTCATTTACATGCCGGATAATAACGCCGGTCTGATCGATCTCAACGGAACTGACGACTCCAGCTTCCGCGGCACCATTCTTGCGCCCCGTGCAGATCTGCGCCTCAACGGGCTCGACTCCATCCGCGGTGCGGCATATCACAGCCAGATCATTGCCTACTACATCGAAGTGGACGGCAATGACAGCATTGAGATCAATTACAAAGATGAGCAAAATTGGGACACACTCAGTATGCCAGAGGTCATTTTGATCAAATAGAACAAGGAGAAAAATCTCCTTTACAGGGCTTTCCGCTAACAAAAATGTAAGTGTTACAAGAATGTTGCACGATAACCAAGGCGTGGAAGTGGGCTATAATTAATAATAAATATATTCAATACGCCGCTCCTTCGCCCAAAGCCACCCATGCGGTATCGCCTTTTTGGGGTCTTCCAAATAAAGGCGATCCGGGAACTCCGAAAATTTTGGAGCCCACCCGGAGATGATATAATTAAATAGTAATTCATTGCAGGCGATTCCCCTGTACTCTCATCAAACCCATAGTCGCTCAACGTTTTCTTCGCATTTATGCAGAAATTCGATTTTAGTCATTAACGATCAAGTTCAGGTAAAACCGCAAAACCATGAAAATCAAAACATTCTTGAATTCCATAAGAACCGAAAAATCGGAACGTGCGCAAAGCATGGTCGAGTTTTTGATCGCCATCCCGGTTCTGATTTTGCTGCTCTCGGGCGTGGTGGAATTTGGCTTCGCCCTTAATTATTATCTATCCGTTTTGGATGCAACGCGCTACGGCGCCCGGCTCGGATCAGATGCCAGCCCGTTCGTGGACGATTACGGTTCAGCAAAAGACAACGCATTTTATGACACCATCTATGATGCGGTGATCTGGAACCTTGACCCAAGCCTTGACCCGCAATATGCAAACATCGAAGTTGGGCGTCGAATTCCAGTGGACCCCAGTGCCGACGATGTGATCGTTAGCGTGTACAGCACTTGCAATGGTGCCATCACTACCATCGAATCTTCTTCGAAATATGGTAACGCCTCCACCGCGCTCAACCCTGCCGACCTGCAAGCCCATCTCGTTTCCGGGTCGCCCAAGGCGGGCATCCTTGTAGTTGAGGTACGTTATAATTTTCATCAAGTTTTGCAGTTACCGTGGTTTACAGCAGTTGTCCCCGACCCCATGCCTTTAACCGCGTACAGCATCATGCCATTAAGATCTGCCGAAGACCCGGATTGCGACGACACTTAATCCCAAGAAAATGAGCGGCTGCCATGAAACAACTTTTAAATAAATTATCCAAGCCTTCAGAACGCGGACAAGTCATCGTCATCATTGTGTTTGCCATGGTGGGGTTGATCTCGGCCATCGGGTTAATGACCGATGGCGGTATCCTTTTAATTGAATATGCAAAACTAAAACGCGCGATCGATGCTGCCTCCATTGCCTCCGCTTCGCAATACCGCCGCGGCTTTGTGGCACAAGACCTTGTAGATGCGGCTCAAGAGTTTTTGATCCTGAATGACTCTGAGGCGGATAATATCGTCATTTACCGCTGCAAACGCGATCCGGAAACGGATGCCGTCATTACCGATGTGGATGGCACCGAACATGATGAAGCGCTTTGCGAATTGCCGCGCAGAAAACTGATCCGCGTAGACGCGACGCGCCTGGTGCAATTTGGGTTCATGCGTGTTGTCGGCATTGACAGCGGCAGTATCTCCGCCAGCTCGGTCGGTGAAGCGGCTTCGATCGATATGGTGCTGGTAATCGATAATTCCATCTCCATGGTGTACGAAACAAACCCAACCGGTGAAGATGACAAAATCGATCCTTCTGAAGACCCTGCAGTTTGCAATGCTGCCCACACCTGTCAACCCATGGAAGGTATTAAAGCCCTGGCAGCACAGTTCGTGGAAGACTTCATGTTCTTCCCGTATGATCGGGTTGCCATTGTAACCATGACCAACCCAACTCCCGACATAATCGTTATCGGAGGGGTTTTACCTCGAAATGCCTACACCGTCCTGCCACTTGACGATAGTGAATCAGATGTGTTGGCAGCGATCGATGGCATTCGGGTTTTTCAACCTGGGGAATGCCCGTTTGATCCAGACAACACAACATTTTACGGAACCTGTCGCGATACCTGTTTACAGGCAGAAATAGACAGAGATGTAACCGATCCGGGTTCGCCTTGTCATAATAACGTCGCAGGCACTTTCTTAAGTGATAGCTGTACAAGAGGTCCTGGCAATGACCAGCGGGTTTGCGGGTCTTCCAATATCGGTTTTGCATTATATACAGGCAGCCAGGAATATTTACGTGAATCTGCCGGCGTGCGCGACGACTCGTTTTGGACTCTGGTTCTATTAGCAGGTGGTCCTTCAAATGCGTCCAGCCCTGAACCGGTTTTGACAGTATCATTTACAGATAGTGACTCAAATGGGTTCCCAGACGATCCTGAGTATTGGGGCTTCTGTCCAACAGGCACAACGTTACGCTGCCGTGATGCCGATAGCAATTCAAGGCATGCAGAATCCGACAGCATGTACGACTCAGATGACTATGCCCGCGACATTGCCGACCTGGTTGCAAACCCGGATAGCGGCGGTGGAATTACGGTATTCACCATTGGGTATGGGGCACTCCTGCAAACGAACACCGCAGGCGGCGCTCCTCTGTTAGAATACATCGCAGAATCCGCTGGTGGTGCAAGTGCGAACCATGGGTTTTATCAAGACGCAGCGGTATTGAGCGACCTTGGTCCGGTTTTTGAAGAGATCGGCAAGTATATTTTCACGAAGCTCTCCCAATAATTCGATTGCTTGCAAGGATTAACTTATGTCTATTTTTACCAAACGCAAAAAAGGAAAAGGCAGGAAAAAAGCGCAGGCAATGGTGGAGTTCGCTCTCGTCATTCCGCTGGTGCTTTTGATGTTGGTGGGCATTATCGAATTTTCGAGGTTGCTGTTTGCCTGGATCATCATCGAAAACTCCACCCGTTTCGGCATCCGCTATGCCACCACCGGTAATTTTGAAGAGCCCTACTGTGATTCAGTAGGCAATGCCGACGGCACCTGCGATGATGAAGCCGAGGAAGACGCCGCCCGCATCCCCTCCATCAAGGATGAGACCCGACGCATTGTGTTGGGCTTCGTTCTGCGGGATGCCTCGCTCTTCAGCGGTGCAGACACTGCCGTTTCCACCGCAGATGACAATTACTTTAACATCACCGTCTGTTCACCGGAAGGTGGGCGTGTTCCCATTTTCCCGTTGATGGCAAGCGATGTTTATGGCGACTGCCTTTTAGGCGGTGTTCGCAATGAACATCCCGGTGTTTCGGGTGGTATGGTCGTTGTCATGGCTGATTACAACTTCAGGTTCATGGTGCTGCCGATCTTCGGCATCGAACCGGATATGATCCATCTTGCTTCGTACCGCCAGGGCATCGTGGAACGCTTCCGCGCCTCACGCGCCATCAATACCCCAATTCCGTTCACCATCCCAACCCATACCTTCACACCCAGCAAGACGCCGACCATTACGAATACGCCGACCTCCACACCCGTAGATACCAGTACGCCAACGGCATCGGCTACCTCAACAAGCACCGCCACCAACACGCCAACCAACACGCCGGTGCCTTCGTGCAGTAACATCTTCATCAACCGCACGCGTTTTAACTCCGGTAAAGATAAATTTGAAGCACGCGTGATCAACAACAACTTTGCCCAAGCCTACCTTGTCAGTTCCACACTGACCTGGTCGCCGGGTACACTCGCTGTCGGTAATTACTACGACAGTACAACCTTCGCAACGAAATATGACGACCCAAGTGCCACGAATATCATCAACGCGCCGATCAGCACGACCATTCTGGATCTCTCGCAGCCCATTGCAGGCAACGGGACTCAGGTAAGCTGGGTGGCAGATTTCAAAACCCCGCCCCTCACCGGTATATGGACTGTCGTTCTGACCTTTAATTTCCCTGGTTATGGCGACTGCACCTTGCCCCCCGGCACAGTAAATGACTTCACCGCCACACCTACGTTTACTAAAACGTCCACCGCTACCAAAACGTTGACGCCGACCAAGACAGAGACCAAGACGGCGACGCCCTCCAAGACCTTGACGCCTTCCAAGACGCCGACACCCTCAAGGACGGCAACCATTACGCAGACGCCTTCCAAGACGCCGACTTCGACGATCACACTGACGCCGTCCAAGACACCGACGCCGACCAGAACGCCGACGATCACGTTGACGCCTTCCAGAACGCCGTCACCAACGGTCACATTGACGCCGACCAGGACGCCAACCAATACCATCACACTGACGCCGTCCAAGACCGCCACGCCGACCGCCTCAAGGACGCCGACAATCACGCTGACGCCTTCGAAGACGCCGACCAAGACGGCTACATCGACGATCACATTGACGCCCTCCAAGACGCCGACTTCGACGATCACGTTGACGCCTTCTCTGACGCCGACCAGAACACCGACCAAGACACTGACGCCTTCCAAGACGCCAACCCCGTCGAACACACCGTCGCCCACGCTGACCCCGTCGAAGACGCCGACCAAGACGAACACGCCTTCCAAGACGCCGACGTCTCTACCGTCGAACACGCCGACCATCACGACGACCCCGTCGAGAACGCCGACCGCCACCGACGTAGGTGACACCTAAGATCTAAAAATAACGCCCGCACATGAGTGCGGGCGTTATTTTTTTTACGGTATAATCGCGCTCGAGCTTTTGAAAGGAGGTGTCGTAAGAGGAAACAGCCAGGGAAAGGCAGCGCATGGACTTTGGCATTCACGCCAAAGTTGACGAGGACAAGGGTTCTCCATTGCAAAATGGAGCCAACTACCTCCCCCTTTATTATGTGGGCGAGGCAGGAAAATCGAGAGTTCAGCGGAAGCCCTTCGGGTGGTGCCACCACCCGTCCATCTTTCCCTCCATAAGAAAATAGCTGTCCTACAAACCCTGCGGGTGACCGCGGGAGCAAAAGGCAGCGGGTGGCACATTGTATGGGTCGAGTCAGCAGGCGTCGGTTAAGTAGGACGCGCGCGGGTATCGATTCTCAAATCTACTTAAATTGGAGGAATCCCTATTATGTGTGGAATCGTCGGTTATGTCGGTCCGAAGGATGCGACCCCGATCATCATCAACGGCTTGAAGCGCCTGGAATATCGCGGCTATGACTCCGCGGGCGTTGCCGTCATTAATAATGGTCAGATCGATGTGCGCCGCGATGCGGGCAAGTTGCAGCAACTGGTGGACCTGCTGGGCAAGTCGCCGTTGACGGGCGCGCCGGGCATTGGGCATACACGCTGGGCAACCCATGGAGCGCCCTCGGCTCGCAATGCGCACCCGCATGTTGGCAACACCGGCAAGATGGTTGTGGTGCATAACGGCATTGTGGAAAACTTTTTAGAGTTAAAAGAAGAACTTGGCGCAGAAGGCGTGATCTTTAACTTAGACACAGATACAGAAACCATTGTGCATCTTGCAGAGCATAACAAGGCGGCTGGCATTTCTTTCGAGGAAGCCGCACGCCGCACCTTCAAGCAGATCGAAGGCGCGAATGTGGTGCTGCTGCTTTCCACCGATGAGCCGGATAAGATCATCGCTGCGCGCATCGGGAATGCCGGTGGCATCGTTGTAGGCTTGGGCGAAGGGGAAAATTATCTCGCTTCGGATATCCCCGCCATTTTGGAACACACCCGCCGCATGATCTTCCTCGAGTCGCGTCAGATGGTGGTTTTGACCAAAGACAGTTTTCGCATTGAAACCATCGACGGCGAGGAAGTGAAGCCGGAAATTCATACCATTGCCTTTGATGCCGTTTCTGCCGAGAAGGGCGAGTATCGTCACTTCATGCAGAAGGAAATTCATGAACAAGTCCGCGCGCTGACAGATACCCTCGCCGGGCGCGTGGATTTCAAAGAAGGTCGCATCCGCCTGCCAGAGCTGAACCTGACGCCCGAACTGGCCAAGCGCATTCAGCGCATTTACATCACCGCCTGCGGCACCGCCGCTTATGCGGGCATGGTCGGCAAGTATCTGATCGAAAAGATCGCGCGCATTCCCGTGGAAGTGGTCATCGGTTCTGAATTCCGTTACAGCGACCCGATCGTGGACGAGAACACCGTGGTGCTTGCCATTTCGCAGTCTGGCGAAACGGCAGATACGCTGGCAGCCATGGAAGAAGGACGCAAAAAGGGCGGCATTGTGTGGAGCATCGTCAACGCCATCGGGTCGCAAGCCATGCGTGTGGCGGATGGATATATCTCGATGCAGACCGGACCTGAGATCGGTGTGGCGTCCACCAAGGCATTCACTGCGCCGCTGGTGGATCAATACATGCTGGCGATCCTCCTGGCGGACCTGCGTGGGGTGATCGATGAAAAGACCCGCCGCGAACTCGTCTCTGACCTGCGTCTCGTGCCCGACCTGGCAGGTCGCGTGATGGACAGCGAAGCCGATGTGGAAAAAGTGGCGCACGCGCTCAAGGATATTAAAGGCTGTTTGTATCTCGGTCGCGGCATCAACATGCCGATCGCTTATGAAGGCGCGTTGAAGCTCAAGGAAATTTCCTACATCCATGCCGAGGGCTACCCGGCAGGTGAAATGAAGCACGGTCCGATCGCATTGATCGATGAAGAAATGCCGGTGTTGTGCATTACGCCCAAAGACCCCTGGCACGAGAAGATGATCTCGCAGATCCAGCAGGCAAAGGCGCGCGGCGGCATGGTCATTGCCGTTGCCACCGAAGGCGATGACCTCGTGAAAAACATGGCAGACCATGTGCTGTGGGTGCCCGAAGCGCCGTGGATGCTCTCGCCCATCATTACCGTCCTGCCGCTGCAAATGTTGGCATATCACATCGCCACGATCCGCGGGTTGGATGTGGATCAGCCAAGAAACCTGGCAAAAAGCGTAACCGTGGAATAAAAACAAAAAAAATCCCCTCGATGACTCGAGGGGATTTTTTATAAGATCTTATTGATTCTTGACCAATCTTTATCCTGCATTCAAGGGGAAGCATGCGAGAAGCGGGTAAAATAAGCGGCAATTCACATTTGGAGTTTGATATGCGACCAGACTGGGACTCGTACTTTTTGAAGATCGCTTATGCCGTATCGGAGCGCAGTACCTGCGACCGTGCCTTTGTGGGCTGTGTGCTCGTGCGCGAAAAACGCATTTTGACCACCGGCTTCAACGGCTCACCCGCCGGGCAGGGACATTGCGACGAGATCGGGCACCTGATGGTGGAGGGGCATTGTGTGCGCACCATTCACGCCGAGACCAACGCCATCATTCAGGCGGCGCTGCATGGTGTTTCAACCAAGGGCGCGACTTGTTATGTCACACACCTGCCATGCATCAACTGCACCAAGGCACTCATCAACGCAGGCATCACACGAATCGTTTATAGTGTAGCATATCGCAGTGACGAGAACGCCATCAATTTTCTGAATGCCGCCAATATCGAAGTGGTCTACAAAGAATTTACCCCGCCTGCTTAAATCTTCAGCCGGTCAACTCATACGATAAGACCGCGCGTACGATCGTGGTCTCAGTAAAATAGACCCGGCATGTGCGTCCATCCGGGAAATAATGGCTCATATCAACACCAAACTTAAACTTGGTCCTGCCAACAAAAACATAGTAGGTGGTGCCAACACGCGAATGCTCCTCATCCAGACGGATGATGCCCTCGGCGGTTTTCAAGACCGGGTTGGAGATCTTAACCGCTCTACGCCTGGTAAAAATGGCGCTTAACCCATAAATTCCCAAAACGACGGGGAGTGTTGCACATAACACGATCGCAATCGTCGGGTCTGCCAAAAAGGCGCGCCGTGTGCTTTCGTTGGAAAGATTCATTGCCAGGATCAAACCTGCCCCCAACAGCAAAAAGAAAATGATGACGGGCCAGCCGCCGCGGTGCGAGGCAACCAATCCCCTGGCGAAACTTTCAAGCCATGCTTGTTGAGCGGGAGTCACAGATCCGCGCTGATTCGAACGCAGGTCGTCTTCGGTAAATTCATATAACATACAGGCATCATCCGATCTGAAAAATAAAGGGGCACATGCCTTTGGTTGGGGTCTCGGTCTTTTTCAGGGGCGAAACATCCCGTGCCAGAGCGTTCTTCAACAAGGCTGCGTCCATTGTACAGATTTCGGGGTGAGCATCAATCACCCGTGCGTACGGGCAGTGCCCCAACAGCACCCGCGGACCGCCCGCACCCGCCTCCCATTTTGCCTGATAGTGCATCTCGTTTAATTTTTCGACAAGCAGCGCCAGGCGTCGATTCATGGAAAGACCGGCAAAAGCACCATCATCCAGAACGAGACGAGCCACCGCCTCCATCTTTAACGTTGAGCCTGCTTGTGTCAGTACAGCTTGAACCAACACCGAGAGGTTATCTCCCAATGCCGCTTCGGACAGTGAATACACTTTCTCGGGTCTGCCCCTACCCTCGCGGTTGTGAACGGAGGTCATCTCCACGCGTCCATCGGAACACAACACTGACAAGTGATGGCGCACATTCGGCGCGGACAGTTTCAAGGCGCGGGCGATCTCGCGGGCGGAAGCGGAGCGAGCCTTTTTGAGGTGAGAGAGGATTTTTTGGCGGGAAGTCGTCATAATTGCCTATGCGCAAAGCGTCAGAGTAGAAAATTTTCAGAAACTGGACCAAGCCCAAATTAAGCGCGATGCGGGCACCGTCCTGTGGGTGTCATCCGTTGGGAGTGATTATATTCACTTTCTTATTTATGTAAATATATTTTTGCATAATTCAATTGACGGTTTTCCTTCCGCTGGCTATAATTCAAATCATTGTGAAGGAAAATACCGCTTTGAAAAAGATCATCTATCTAATTCTCACTGTAATTGGTTTTGTCCTTCCTTATTATTTCATCTTCAAATTTTATACAGCCAACGAAATGAGCACGACCGCAGCTCTTGCGCAGTTGACTGCTCTGGATTGGGGCGCATTACTCGCCGCCGACCTGACCATTTCCGTCTTCGCGGCATGGACCTTCTTTTACAACGAAGCCAAACGCTTGCAGATGAAGTATTGGTGGGCATACCCACTGGCGACCTTGATGGTCGGGCTTTCATTTGCCTTGCCGCTCTTTCTTTATTTTCGTGAACGACAACTTGAACAATGAGCCTGCACTACGTCGCACACATACTCATGTGAACATCGAAGAAGTAACCCTGCAACAGATATTAGACTGGACGCTTGCACTTTCGGAATTTGAGGATGATCCCGCGCTCGTGAACGACGACATCCTATACGCGATATACCAAGACTGGTACGAGGAGCACATCCATGGAAGAAAATAAATACGAAGGATTGAACCTGCCGAACTACAACATCCCGGAGGACATTCAGAACGTGGTTTCGATCACCACGCTCGACCGCCTCTACAACTGGGGACGCCGCTGGTCGGTGTGGCCCCTGATGTTCGGTCTGGCATGCTGCGCGATCGAAATGATCGCCGCGCAAACCGCACGCTACGATATGGCACGCTTCGGTATGGAAGTGATGCGCCCCACCCCGCGTCAGGCAGATATGATGCTGGTCTCGGGCACCGTCACCAAGAAAATGCTGCCGTCCATCATCCGCTTATACAACCAGATGCCTGAGCCGAAATATGTGGTGGCAATGGGCGCTTGCGCTTCCAGCGGCGGACCTTTCAAAGAAGGCTATAACGTTGTCGCAGGGATCGACAAGTTCCTGCCCGTGGATGTCTATATCCCCGGCTGCCCGCCCACCCCACAGGCATTGATCGCAGGCATGATCAAATTGCAAGAGAAGATCGATAATCAATCCATCAAGAAAGTGCGCTGGTATGAAAAGGGCAAGGTTGACTCCAACTACGTGCCCATGCCCATCCTCGGACCGGATCTGATTGACGTACGCCGCGCTGAAGAAATTGTGGCTGCTGCCGCGAAAAAGGAAGGTGCATAATGGCTACTCCCGCCTCCACTACAACCCTGGACGCTTCGGCTCAACTCAGCGCAAGCCTGGTCGCGCGCTTCCCAGACTCTGTCAGCGCCGACGCCCGCCCCGGGTTCTCGGGCATTATCATCAAAAAAGAAAACCTCGTGGAAGTTGCCACCGCCCTGCGCGATGAATTTGGCTTCGACCTGCTTTCCTCTGTGACCGGCGTGGACTACATCGCCGAGAACAAAATGGAAGTGGTCTATCATGCCCACCGCACCACAGGCGGACCCGGCTTGGTCTTCAAGGTGCAAGCAGACCGCGTTGACCCTGTCGAAGTACCGTCGCTCATTAATATATGGGCTGGTGCAGATTTCCAGGAACGCGAAGCCTGGGATCTTCTGGGCATCAAGTTCACCGGACACCCCGACCTGCGCCGCATTCTGATGTGGGAAGGCTTTGAGGGTCACCCGCTGCGCAAAGATTACAAAGAAGCCTTCTTTGAAGAAGAAGTGAAACCGTATAAGAGCCGCTGGCCCGAAGGCAAGCACACCTATGCGGAATTCAAGAATCCCTATCGCGATAACATCAAGCTGCCGGAAAACTTCCAGCTCGATAATTACCAGCCGCAGAACGAAGACCAGCTTTACTTCTCACTCGAACGCTCCAGCTTGAAGAATGATGCCGGGCGCGAAAAAGAAATGGGCGACCATATGGTCGTCAATATGGGTCCGCATCACCCCTCTACACACGGCGTATTGCGCGTGGCTGTGGAGCTCAACGGCGAAACCATCACCAGCCTCAAACCGGTCATGGGATACCTGCACCGCAACCACGACAAGATCGGCGAACGCAACACCTTCCTGCAGATCATGCCGTACACCGACCGCCTCGATTACTTCAACTCGATGGCGAACAATTTCGGCTATGCAGTGACCGTTGAAAAATTGATGAAGATCCCCGTCGCCGAACGCGCGGAATACATCCGCGTGATCATGGCGGAGTTGAGCCGTATTCAGAACCACCTCATCTTCGTCGGCATGCTCATCAACGACATGGGCTCGATGTACACGCCTTCGCTGTACGCCTTTGAGGAACGCGAGTTGATCCTGGATATCTTCGAAGCCGTTTCGGGTGCGCGCATGATGTGCAACTACTTCCGCTTTGGCGGCGTGGTGCGCGATATTCCTGAAGATGCCATGCAGAAGATCAAGGATCTGGTCTTTGAACGCCTGCCCGCCAAGACCGACGAAATGGAACGCTTCCTCAATGAGAACGAAGTACTTGTTGCCCGTCTGAAAGACATTCATGTCTTGAACGCGGAAGAAGCCATTCAACACTCGGTGACGGGACCGTGTCTCCGTGCTGCGGGGGTGCCGTATGACCTGCGCCGCGCCGACCCGTACTCGGTGTATGACCGCTTCGATTTCGACGTGGCTGTGCGCTACAACGGCGATATGCTCGACAACTACCTGATCCGCTTCGATGAAATTCGCCAGTCGCTGCGCATTCTGGAGCAGGCACTTAAACAGATCCCCGGCGGACCGATCAACTCACAGAAGCCGCAGTATCAGGTTCGCGTTCCGGCGGGCGAGGCGTATGGTCGCATCGAATCCCCGAAGGGTGAACTTGCCTTCTACGTCGTCTCGAACGGCAAGCCGAATCCGTATCGCTATCACGTCCGCGCGCCTTCCTTCGTCAACCTGACCGCTGTTGAAACGATGTGCAAAGGCGTCAAGATCGCTGACTTCGTTGTCCTGCTCGCGATGCTCGACATCGTGATGGGCGAAGTGGATAGATAAATCTTTACGTCATTGCGAGGAGGGCGCTCTTCCCGACGAAGCAATCCGACTACACAGTTAAGAGATTGCTCACTGCACTGGCGTGCAGCGCAAGTGTCGGGCAAAGAACAAGAACGCCCTCGCAATGACGAAATGGAGAAATACTTATGTATGGAAAAGGCATATTAAAAGGATTAGGCGTTACCCTCAATCGCTTTTACGAAACGTATCTCGATGATATTTCGTGGTGGGTGCGCGGCAAGAAACGCTACAACACCACCGAAGGCATTGCGCACCGTTCCTCAAAAAATACGCGCGGTATCTTTACCGTGCAGTACCCCGAAGAACAGTTGATCCAACCGGAAGAATTCCGTTTTGTTCCCTTCCTTGTCCACGACGGGGATGACAAAAAGGATATCCGCTGTACTTCGTGCGGCATCTGCGCCAAGGTCTGCCCGCCGCAATGCATCTGGATCGTGCGCACGAATGACCCCAACACCGGCAAACCCGTGCCCCAGCCCGCCGAATTCTATATCGACATGGATATCTGCATGAACTGCGGTTTCTGCGCGGAATACTGCCCGTTCGATGCCATCAAGATGGACCACGATTTCGCCATCGCCTCTTATGAGCGCAACGTGTACAACCTTGAGAAATTGCTCAAGCCCGCCTCGTACTATGCGGAGATCCGCCCGCTGAACTACAACAAGGAAGAGGAAGCCCGCAAAGCCAAGGAAGCCGCGAAGGCTGCCAAGGCAGATGCTGCGGCAGCGGCTGCTCCGGCGGCGTAGCTTACACTTTCCGTCATTGCGAGCCGCGCACTTGCTTTTGCGGCGAAGCAATCTCAAACATAATTCCGAGATTGCTTCGGGCGAAAACCATCGCCCTCGCAACACTTGCACCAGCACGCAAGTGCAGGTGTGACGAATTCATTTTATATAGGTAGAAAACTAAATGACCCCAACTAAAGAAGCAGTACTGCAAGCCCTCGGCACGGTTCAAGAACCGGATCTCGGACAGGACCTTGTGACCTTGAACATGATCCGCAATTTAGAGGTCAGTGGAGACAAAGTCTCCTTTTCGGTGATGCTCACCACCCCAGCCTGCCCCTTGAAAGGCAAGATCGAAGCGGATTGCCGCAACGCGCTCAAAACCGTCGCCGGTGTGAAAACGGTTGACATTAAAATGGACTCGGATGTACCCAACGACGGCCGTATGCGCGGACTGGTCAACATGCCGATTCGTAACGCCATTGCCATCGGCTCGGGCAAAGGCGGCGTTGGCAAATCGACCGTGTCGGTTAATGTGGCAGTGGCGCTGGCAAAGACTGGTGCGCGCGTCGGCTTGATGGATGCGGATATTTACGGACCCAACACCCCCACCATGCTTGGCGTGGAAAAACTACCGCCCCCGAACGGACCCCGCATTATCCCTGCTGAAGCGTATGGGCTGAAAATGGTTTCAATGGGCTTGCTGGTCAAACCCGGGCAACCGCTCATCTGGCGCGGACCGATGCTCAACTCTGCCATTCGTCAATTTTTGGGCGATGTGGAGTGGGGCGAACTGGATTACCTCATCGTTGACCTGCCCCCTGGCACCGGCGATGCGGCGCTTTCTCTGGCACAGGCTCTTCCGTTGAGTGGCGCTGTGATCGTGACCCTGCCGCAACTGGTTTCTCTTGAAGATGCCGGGCGCGGACTTAACATGTTCAAGACCCTCGAAGTGCCGATCTTTGGCGTGGTTGAGAACATGTCTTACCTCGAAATGCCAGACGGCTCCAAGATGGACCTGTTCGGTTCAGGCGGCGGCGAGAAGCTGGCGCAAGCCACCGAGACGACCTTCCTGGGCGGCGTGCCGATCGACCAAAATGTGCGCATTGGCGGCGATACCGGCAAACCGATCGTGGATGCCTACCCCGACTCGCCGGTTGCCAAAGCATTCACAGATATTGCCATGAAGATCGCGCAGAAGGTTTCTGTAGCGGCGCTTGGGGCGAATAATTCCCTGCCGATCAATATCGTGGAGTAGTTTGTTCGTTAGATAGTTTGTTCGTTAAAGAGTCAGCCCTCGGGGAGTTCCCCCCTGGGGGCTGTTTTCATTCAGTGAGGTTTAAGATGGAAAAACGTGCATGGATCCATGTAGTTCCTGAAACAGAAGCCGAGGGCGAACTGGCGGACTATTACAAACAGGAATGGGATGATGAGAAAAAAGGTGTCGACAATATCCTGGCAGTGCATTCGCTCAACCCGCCAACCCTGCGGGCACATGCCGACCTGTATCACACAGTGATGCATGCCAAGAGTCCGCTGAGCAGGTCGGAGCGTGAGATGATCGCGGTGATGGTCAGCGCCATCAACAAATGCCATTATTGAATTGCGCATCATTCGCGCGGTCTGCTGCGATTTACAAAGAACCTCGAATTGGTGCAAGCCCTGCAGAACGACTACCGCACTGCGGAATTGAAACCCCGCCAGCGGGCGATGCTGGCGTATGCCGATAAACTCACCCGCACCCCGTGGGACATGAACGCAGCCGACCTCATGCCTTTGCGCGAAGCCGGATGGGACGACCGCGCCATTTTGGATATCAATCAGACCACAGCCTACTATGCCTACGTCAACCGCGTGGCAGACGGCTTGGGCGTGGTGCTGGATGAGTACGCGAACCAACTCCAGGACGGGTAGTGCCGCGGGATTTCCACCTTGCAGAACGCAGGGCAAGCTCGTACACTTTGGTTAACCAAGGAGAATCTTCATGCGCGTCCGCTTCTTTATTTTTAGTTTGGGAATAGCTCTGATACTCGCCGCCTGCAACATGCCGTCGCAACAATCGGATTATGATTTCAACCAGCTGGCAACCTTCGCAGCTGAAACCATTACAGCCTCGGGGACGCAGGTCTTGCCGCCCGCCGGAACGCCCGCCCTGGGCACCACGACCCCAGACCCTGCAACAACCTTCGCGGCAGGCACGCCGCAAGCAGTGAAACCTACCCAAACCGGAACACCCTGCAACCGCGCATCCTTTGAATCTGATGTCACCGTGCCGGACAATACCTCGTTCATCGTTGAGAAGCCTTTCACCAAAACCTGGCGGCTCAAGAACGAAGGCACCTGCACATGGACGCCGGGGTATCAACTTGTATTCGATTCGGGCGAGCGCATGGGCGGACCCGTGACGCAAGCGCTGACCCCCGTGAATGTAGCCCCAGGCGAAAGCCTGGATGTGTCGGTCAATTTGACCGCACCCGCACTTGCCGGAACGTATCGCAGCAACTGGAAGATCAAAGACCCCGCAGGCGAGACCTTTGCCCTGGCATCGGGACCGTTCTGGGTGCAGGTAAAGGTAAAGCGCGGCGGAGTGGTGGTCTGGCAAACCTTTAAACAAGGTGACAGCACGCCCGAAGTCAGCGCCATTCAGTACCTGTTGCGGCAGCATGGGTACACCAACCTCATTGTAGATGGGATCTACGGTGCAGAGACCCAAGCCAAGGTGAAAAATCTACAGAAGGAAAACGATATTACAGAAGAAGACGGCATCGTTGGCGCGGAGACATGGGAAGTGCTGGTGATACCGGCAGCCCTGGGCGATAAAGGGGATGCCGTGCGCGCCGTGCAATTCCTGTTGAAGACCCAGCAAAGCTACACCCTTGAAGTGGACGGCATCTTTGGTCCGATCACGGAACAGGCGGTGAAGGATTTTCAAACAAAACAGGGGCTCACCGCAGACGGCGTGGTGGGTCCGTTGACCTGGCAGAAGTTGATCGGGAAATAACCCGATCCGTTTTGGTAATTTTTGTATACAAATATTTATAGGTATAATCCCCGCCCATGCCAAAACCACAAAAAGTAACACAAGCCTTCCTCGCCGCCCGTAAGGAATTGATCCTTTGGGGAAGCATCAGCGCAGGCATCTACCTTGCCTTTGTGCTCACCTTCCCTTTGATCCCTTACATCTATCACGAAGGCAAAATGCTCGACCTGGAAATGATCCTGCGGAACGGCACCCGTGAACTGGTATGGGTTTACATTCTCGGGCTGGGGGTTCTCTTCTACGCTTTCTGGCGCATCATGCAAACCCTGCAGCGCTTCTCAAAAGAATATGCCGAGAAAAGCAACGAGCTGCGCAAATTAACCCTGGGGTTCGCCGCGGCTTGCGGCTTCATCTTATTGGGGTTGTACCCCATCACCGCGCTGGATGTGGCGGTGTATGTGGTCAATGCGCGCAACTGGGTCTTGTATAACGCCAACCCCTTGTTCGTGCCGCCGGGTGCCTTCCCGAACGACCCGCTCAGCCAGCTTGCCGGAGAATACGTGGACAAGACCTCGCCGTATGGTCCTGTGTGGGAGGTCATGGGGCGCATTCCGGTGCAGCTCGGCATCAGGGATATTGGCGCGGGCATCATCGCCATGAAGGTCATCAGCCTGCTGGCGTTCATGGGCATGGCGTATCTGATCGGTTGGTACAGCAAACAACAGGACGAAAAATTCGCCGTCAGCCGGGTGACGGCGCTGGCATTCTTTGCGCTCAACCCGCTGGTCCTGCTGGAAGCGCTGGGGAATGGTCACAACGACATGAGCATGGCAGCCTTCGTGATGCTGGGACTCATCCTCTGGCAGCGCGGCAAGTGGGCATGGGCAGCCCTGGCGTTGACCGTGGCATCGCTGATCAAACTTCCGGCGTTGATCTTTTTGCCGCTGTTTGGATTGAATCTGCTGATGGACGCACCCACCTGGAAGGAACGCATCACGCGCACGCTCGGGCTGGGGGTGATCGTGCTGGGCGTTTTCTTCCTCGCATACCGCCTGATGGGACCCTTCCCCGAAGTGTTCAGCGGCATTGTTCAATCCTTCGCGCGCCGCAGCTTCTCCCCCGCCTATGCCATTTATGTGATCGTGCGTGAGCTCTCACCGGAGATCAGTAAACTGATCCTGCCCAACACGCGCTACCTCTTTTTATTGATCTACGCTTTTATCACCATCGCTTTATTACGCCGCAAGTTGACTCTGCTCGAAGCGGGTTTTCTGACCTATTTTGCAATGATCTATTTAAGCAACGCCTTTCGCATGTGGTACCCGCTGTGGTTCATCCCTTTTGCGGCATTGAACTTGAACTCGCGTACCTTCTGGCGCACCTTTCTCTTCAGCCTGACCGTGGAATTCAGCATTCTCAGTTATTACATCCTCTGGCGCTGGTACTGGCGGACATGGGACTGGGGGCTGACGGGTCCGCTTGCGCCCTATTGGGATTACTTCAAGATCATGACGCCCTTCACGGTTTCATGGGTGTTCACACTGCCCTTCCTCGCTGACCTGGCAGGCTGGTGGAAGGATAAAAAGAAGTACGCCGAGGAACTATGGTTGTAAGTACCCATCCATCAAAAAATCCCCGCCAATCTCGGCGGGGATTTTTAATATCAAGGCGTATCGCTCAATGAGCGCCTGCCTACCTTAATGACATAGGTCTACATTGGCAGGGTTGGAGCAATCCACCGAGCAGTTTGGGTCCAGGTGCGGGTCACAGGCAGGCACACCGCCCGAGCCGCCGTTTTCGTCGGTGGAGTTGCCATCTGCGCTGCCGGGGTCTTTGTAGCCGCAGAAGGCGCCGTCGAAGCTAAAGTCGTTGACCTGAACCTGCGCCACCTGGACTTGCACATTGATCGGGAAGCGCACCCCCGCCGGAAGATCGCATGAGAGGACATCAAGGTTGTTGTTGGGCACGCCGCAGTCCACGGTTTGTTGGTTGAGCGCCACTTGCAGGTTTTCTCGCGAGTATTCCTGATCTGCATCTGCCCGTTCAAAATTGATGAACCCGGCTTTATAGTCGCAGGCGGTGATCTTGCCGGTCAGGAAAGGGATACTGGTGACCTGACTTTCTCCCGCACTGAGGGGCGGCGCGGGCGCTTCGGTGGCGGGTTCAGTGGCGGTGGTAGGCAGGGCACAATACTGCTCCTGCAGCAGGGCTAACTCAAGCTCTACGATCTCGCCTTCCACATAAGTAGTGAAGCTGCCATTTGGCAGGCGCATGGCTTTGATGGACGCAAGGCTGCCATCGGGGCAGGTGATGCTGCAATCGTAGGTGTAGGAAGAATTATAAAGATTGCTCCAATTGGGGTCGTTTTCAAAGAATTCCAGGCATTCGATGGAGTTGCCATCTGCCAGAGATAATGTGACCGGGGTTCCAGGAAACAGTGAGCAGCGACAAAAGACGGTGACAAAGGCGGAGAGGACCAAGATCAGCTGCGGACGTTTTAGAAACTTCATGCAAGGCTCCTGTAAAATAGATTCCGGCGGGGAATCCAAGTTGGATCTGAAAGGCTTTGGTTATAAAGAAAAACGTCCGTGAGTTTTTCGCCCGCGGACGTTTTTTTGTTGCAGTACAGTTTCGGGAATCCTCTAGCGCAGGATGACCCACAGGGCGTGAACGACGCCGGGGAGACCGCCGAGGAAGGTGGCAACGACGTTGATCCAGAAGTCGTTGTCGATCTTGCCGTTCTTCATGTACACGGCAAGCGGGGGGATGAAAAGCGCAACGATGACCTGCAAAACCTTGTTATCCATTTGTATCTCTCCTTGAGTTGGGTATGGGAATCGGACGTGCTGTATCCGATTATACGATACGAGAAGGCAAAATACCATTCGATACGAGAACCTGGAGGCGGTTCACCACGGAGCACACAGAGATCACGGAGAAACTCTGCAGAAATAAACTAGTCGCTGCTGGGTTCGGTGGCGGCAGGCTCGGTGGAGGCAGGTTGTTCGAGTTGGGGATCTTCGCTGCCGGGGTTATTAGGCTGCGGAGCGGAGTCGCAGATGGCGCCGCCGTTGAAGTCGAATTCGTTGACCAGTTCTTCGCCGATGAAGACTTGCACACCCGCGGGCGGTGCATAGGATGGGGGCGGATAGTTGCAGGTAAGCACGCTGGGGTTATTGGCAGCCGGGGCGCAGTTGACCGGGTAGCCGTTGAAAGTAATTTTGAAGGTGGCGGGGTCGTAGGCGGGAGCGTTCTCGGCGATGCTAAAGTTGACGTAGCCCGCGGCATTATCGCAGGTGGTGAAGTTGCCGGTGAGGTAGGGGTTCAAGGGAGCCGGGTCGGTGGCGGCTTCGGTGGGAGCCGGTTCTTCTGTCGCTTCCTCAGTGGGGGCGGCACGGGAAGAACTACTGGAGGATGAGGCGCTCCCAGCAGAAACGATAAGGTCTTTTTTACATGCAGCTAAATAATTCCCATTATGGCACGGTCTGCTGCAGGCTTGAGCAACTACTTCTGCGTAGGTGACATCGGAAAATCCGCTGCCACCATTTGGATCCTCTATCCATTCTTTGCCGCTCGGGCAGCTGACCTCACATTTAATGCCGCTTGGTTCAAAACCTCCAAGGTATGTAGTGCAACCCGTTAATTCAACACCATCCGATGTGGTTGGAATCGTTTCGACTGGACCAGAACCGCAGCGGCAGACCAGGGCGAATAAGGCAGTCAGGACAAGGATCAAACGGGGGTGCTTTCGAATATTCATTAAATTCTCCTCTAAGGCAGATTGGGCGTGGGAAATATGGGGGGAGATAAGCAGGTATCCCGCATCTGCAGACACGGGATGCCTGCTTATCTTTCAGAGACTGTTTCTTAAGTAACTCAATTTGCCACCTTACATAGTTTGGCGTGATGGGTCAAGCTTTTTTAACGCAAAGTCGCTAAGACGCTAAGATTTAAGTGCTTTTCTTTGCGCCCCTGCGCCTTTGCGTTAATTTTTTTTTCACCTTCTCTATAGGTAGCAACTTGGGTTAAGTACACGGATTACGCTGATTTCACGGATTCTCACGGAAAAAATCCTTTAAAAATCCGTGTTTGCCCGTGTAATCTTTCAGCCAATGCACAACGGGATGATTTGTATTTTATTGGTTCTCCTTTGAGAGAGGGATTCATAAAAGCAAGGGGCTAGTCGCTGCTGGGTTCGGTGGCGGCGGGCTCGGTGGAGGCAGGTTGCTCAAGTTGGGGATCTTCGCTGCCGGGGTTATTAGGCTGCGGAGCGGAGTCGCAGATGGCGCCGCCGTTGAAGTCGAATTCGTTGACCAGTTCTTCGCCGATGAAGACTTGCACACCCGCAGGCGGTGCATAGGATGGAGGCGGGTAGTTGCAGGTAAGCACGCTGGGATTATTGGCAGCAGGCGCGCAGTTGACCGGGTAGCCGTTGAAAGTGACTTTGAAGGTGGCGGGGTCGTAGGCGGGAGCGTTTTCGGCGATGCTAAAGTTGACGTAGCCCGCGGTGTTATCGCATGCCGTGAAGGCGCCGGTGAGGTAGGGCTTCAATGGAGCGGGATCGGTTGGGGCTTCGGTGGAGGCGCTTGCTTCCGTCGGTGCTTCTGTGGGGGGTTCGGTGGGGGCAAGGTCGAGAGCGGGGTCCTGAATAAATGTCTGTGCGAATGGGTCTGAGCAGGCGAGGGTTTTAAGTCGGGCAGGGTCTATACCTCTTAATGTGGGGGATGACAATTCACCCCCTCTATATGCCTTGCCATCTGTTGGACAGTAGCATATATATTGGGTTCCACTTCCGAACAAATAGCCATCATCCACACAGGTGACTTCGCCGATCACTCTTTCTGTGCCGGGAATGCAGGCGAGGCTGGCTAGGACAAGGAGGAGCAGGGCAAGCAAGGGACGGACACGGTTTCGATACATGGACTTCTTCCTCTAAAATGAATTTATAGAAAATTATGCTTTGGATCGCTAAAAAATTAGGCGTTAGTATATCGTATTTGGGGTGTAGGAGATTTGGGGGAGTAACGGAATGTGTCAGGTGCGAGGGGTCAGGGGTCAGGTGCATGGAGGGTTTGAGGGTGGTTGTTTTTGAGGTGCGGATGGTATATGATGAAAGTAGTTCTGAACGAAAGGAGCTGAGATGGGTCACAACCGCGATAAGGAAAAGAAGGAAAGCAAGAAGAAAGCCCAGCATGTTCTGAAAGAGAAGCGCAAGCTGAGAAAGGAGAAGAAAGGGCAGAAGGGCGTCATCACCAGCCTGCTGCCCAGCCGACATTAACCATGCCCTCTTTGTTGTGACGACCCACCCCCTGCGGATGGGTCGTTTTGTTTCGAGCGGGCACCCCTTGACCGGATGTGCAAGGGGTCGGGTAAAATGGAAGGAAGTGAATGGGAAGCAAGTAAAATTACACTAAGATTGCCGAAGAACCCAAAGTATAATGAGGGAAACTAACCATGCATAAATTTTCATGCCCCTACTTGAAAGGCGATGTTGAATTAACCGAAGAACGCGAAGCGCATATTGCCGAAAACCACCCCGATATCCTGCCAGAATACCTGCTTCAAATTGAGCAGACTCTGGCTGATCCCGACGAAGTGCGGCGCAGTATCCGCATGAGCGGGGCGCGGATGTTCTACCGCTGGTTCGAAGATGTGCGTCACGGCAAGTACGTGGCGGTTGTAGTGGTAAGTGATGCCGCGCCCACTGAACGAAACTGGATTATTACAGCCTACATGACCAGTCGTTTGATCAATGGAGAAATAGAATGGCAGAAAAGTTAACCTTCAAATATGACCGTGAAGCGGACATTTTATACATTAACACCGTTCCGCCTTACCCTGAGCAGGAATCAGAAGAATTACAGGATGAAATTATTGCCCGGTTGAATCCCAAAACAGGCAAGATCGAAAACTTTGAGGTGTTGTTCTTCACCAGCCGCCTGTTGCGGAATGAGTTGTTCTCCCTGCCTGTGATTGCGGATTTAAGCCAGATCACGACATAAGTTCTTATGTCATTGCGAGCCGCCGCTCTTTTTCATGGCGACGAAAATCAAGAATGCCCTCGCAATGACACAATAAAGGAGGGCGTTGAATGAATGAAAACTACAACCCTGATGTATTGACCAAGTGTTGTTCTCCCAAGGGAGCCAGGTCAGTGTCACCAGCCTGCTGCCCAGCCGACATTAACCATGCCCCCTTTGTTGACGACCCACCCCCTGCGGATGGGTCGTTTTGTTTCGGGCGGGCACCCCTTGACCGGATGTGCAAGGGGTCGGGTAAAATGGAAGGAAGTGAGCGGGGAGAACCCTGCATAAAAGGAATGATATGAAAAACCCTATCATCAATTCCCCATATAAAGAACCGATCCGGCATTTCAAGGCAGATGAGCGCGGGATTTCAGATGAAGTTCTGGATTTCCGCCGCCCCAGCACGCGCTATGTTTCTGCGATGCCACGCACGCGCAAGAAGGATAGGCAGTTGGCAATGAATCTTGCAGAAGGCGCTTTTAGCGCGGAGATGCAGGAAGATAATGAATTTATCAATAAGGTTCGTTTCATTATCAGTGAATGGCGCAAGAAGGAATACCCCGGCATTACCAAGACCTCACGCGATCTGCTGTATTACTGGCAGGATGAAAGCCGCGAGAATAAACTTTTCTTCTGCCAAATCGAGGCAATGGAAACGTTGATCTATATCAACGAAGTGGCGGAAAAAGCAGGCGAAACATGGGTATTGAACGACATTCGCAAAGCGAATAACGAAGCCAACCCCGGACTATATCGTTTGGCATTCAAGATGGCAACAGGTTCAGGGAAAACAGTAGTGATGGCCATGATGATCGCGTATCATACGTTGAACAAGGCGCGCTATCCGCAGGATACAAGGTTTACAGACGCATTTGCGATTATCACTCCCGGCATTACCATCCGTGACCGTTTGAATGTGCTACGCCCCAACGACCCGCAGAACTATTACGATTAAACGAGCATTGTCTCGCATCAGGATTTTGAATTATTGCAAGGTGCTGTGGTTCTCATTATGAACTACCACCAAATGGGCTTGCGAGACAACCAGCGTTTTCAAATGGGCGCAACGCTCAAAGCGACCGGCTTGGTAAAAGAAGAAGTACAAAAGAATCACCAGCGCAATGGTCAACCGCGCGTTTAAAGAGCGTGGCGAACAAGCCGCGTGTTTGGTGATTAACGATGAAGCGCATCATTGTTACCGCGCAAAACCAAGTGATGAAAAACTAACAGGCGATGACCGAAAGCAAGCAGATGATGACAACGAAGCCGCGCGAGTATGGATCAGCGGACTGGAAGCATTGACCAAGAAAATGAACATCAATGCCATCGTTGACCTTTCAGCTACGCCCTACTTCCTGCGCGGGTCTGGGTATGAAGAAGGCACGTTATTCCCGTGGACGGTTTCAGATTTCTCTCTGCTGGATGCATTGGAATGCGGGGTTGTAAAAATCCCAAGATTGCCGGTTGAGTCGAACACCATCAAACAAACGGAAACGCCCGAATTCCGCAACTTATGGGACCACATTAGCGATGACCCGCATATGCCGAAGAAAGGCTTGAAACGCGGCACAAAAGAAGACGGATACGACCTCTCGACCATCATCCTGCCGACGAAATTACAAGAAGCCTTGGAATCTTTATACGGTAGTTATGAGAAGTATTACAAGGATTACGAAGAGTACAAGAAGAAAAACCCTGCGGTGATGCCGCCTGTGATGATCGTGGTATGCAATAACACCACGGTATCGAAAATGGTGTATCGCTGGATCGCTGGCTATGAGATCGAAACCCCATGCGCATTGCACTTGAAAAGGGCAACCTGCCCATCTTTCGCAATGAGAATGGGTCGCAAATGCTGGAACGCCCAAACACCTTGATCGTGGACAGCGCCCAACTGGAAAGCGGCGAACAGATCGACCCTGAATTCAAGAAAGTGTTCGCCAAGGAAATCGAAGACTTTCACAAAGAATATCGCAAGCGCTTTCAGGGACGCGAAGACCCCAGCGACGAAGAATTACTGCGCGAGGTCATGAACACGGTCGGCAAGCCGGGCAAACTGGGCGAGAACATCAAATGCGTTGTATCTGTCTCGATGTTGACCGAAGGCTGGGATGTGAACACCGTAACGCATATTTTAGGCGTCAGAGCGTTTACCACTCAATTGTTGTGTGAACAGGTTGTCGGTCGGGCGTTGAGGCGGGTGGATTACAATGCCGAGATTGACCCCGAAGATGGCGTCGAGAAGTTTTCGGCAGAGTATGCCGAAGTCTATGGTGTGCCGTTCAACTTCCTAAAAGCGGAAGGAGGCGGACCCAAACCGCCGCCCAAGTTCGTCCATCGTGTGATGGCATTGGAGGGGCGCGAGAAATACGAGAATCAGCTTCCCGCGTTTGGAAGGCTATCGTTATGAATTGGATGAGGGCAAACTCTCTGCGACCTTTACCGAGGAATCAAGGGTCATCATTGAGAATGAGCCAACAAAGACCATTATCGAAGGCGCGATTGGCGAAGAACAGATCGTGGATATGGGCAAGATCAAGGACAGGCGTGAAGGCGAAGTGTCTGTCATTCTGACGCAAGCCTTGTTGAAACGCTATTATCGTGACGGTGATGGCGTAGAAAAATACTGGCTGTACCCGCAGTTGAAACGCATTGTGGATGAATACATCCGCAGTCAGGTGCGATTGAAAGACAATATGGTGATCGGGTTTCTCTCGGTTGGAGAATATTTCTCAGGCGCACTCACCAAGATACAAGCCGCCATTGTCAAGAACAACATCGAGCAACAGGAATCAAAGCGCATTCTGCCCATCCTTGCGCCGTTCGACTCTCTGGGTTCCACCCGCTATGTGGATTTTCTGACCACCAAGGAAGTAAGCGAAACGGTAAAAAGCCATGTGAACTATGTGGTGGCGGATACCGCCGAATGGGAACAGGGCGTTGCCAAGCGACTTGAAGAAATGCCGGAAGTGCTGGCATATGTGAAGAACCATAATCTTGGTTTCACCATCCCGTATGAACATCAAGGTGTCAGCAGGCAATATATTCCTGATTTTATCGTCCGATTAGACCTGTCAGGGTCTCAGGTACTGAATTTATTAATAGAAGTCACTGGCAAAAAGGATGATAAAAAAGGTTTGAAGGTGAAGACTGCCCGCGAAATGTGGATACCCGCTGTGAACAACAGCGGCAAGTATGGCACATGGGCGATGTTGGAAATTCAGGACATTCACGAAACCATGAACTTGATCCGCGCTGGAATGGATCGCGGGTTCGATAATTTGATGTTAGGCACGTTGTTTGATAATCAGGAATAATCTAATAGACCTCAAGGTCTTAAAGACCTCCGAGGTCTGGAGAATAGCCATGCCCCCTAAAAAGAAGACGAAGACCCCCGCCCCCACCACCGCCGCGCCTGTTACTTCTTACAAACATGACGCCACCCGTAAACGGATTCCCACTCAGGAAGAGTCTGTCAAACTCTCACGGCGCGAGAAACAGCCTATCAAGAAAACGTATGCCTATGACCCTTCGCTTGACCCGCAATTGACATGGAGCGGAAAGCAGGAGCAGGGCGCAGAATTTGACGTGCCGACCGTGCCGATTTATGTGCAGGAGCATGTTGCCCCCGAAGCGTTGATCGCTCGCTTGAAAGCTGGCGCAAGCGATGACCGCCAAATGCTGCTCTTTGGCGAGACTGCCGAAGACCAGTTTCAAAAGGCGGTGGAGTTCTACAAACACGAAGATAACTGGCAGAATCGCATGATTCTGGGCGATAGTTTATTGGTGATGAACAGCCTGCTCGAAAAAGAAGGCATGCGCGGCAAGGTGCAGACCATTTACATGGACCCACCTTATGGAGTTAAGTTCGGTTCGAATTGGCAGGTTTCAACCAAAAATAGAGATGTAAAGCATAACAAGATAGAAGATTTTGTCAGGCAACCTGAACAAATAAAAGCATTTCGCGACACATGGGAACTTGGAATTCATTCATACCTGTCATACTTACGCGACAGGATGATAACCGTTCGTGAGTTACTGAATGAGAGTGGTTCTTGCTTTGTGCAAATTAGTGATGAAAATGTTCATCTTGTTAGAACAATTATGGATGAAGTTTTCGGCAACAGTAATTTTTGTAGTCTAATCAGTTTCAAAAAAACAAGTGGATTAGGTGCAACGCTACTACAAACAACTCAAGATTTTCTTATTGGTATGCAAAAGATATAAAACAAGTAAAGTTTAGGCAAATATTTACAAACAAAGCATCTAAGTGAAGATGATGGCACACTACCAAACAGATGAAAACGGAAGAGTCTATACATGACAGTGACTTGACAGCACAAAACAATACCATGTTAAGCTTCTTGTATATGAATTTGAAATTTGAGGAAAATCACAAACTTCCAAAAGGTCGTCAGTGGAAGACTAATTTGAAGGTATGAAAAAACTCTGCAGTAGTAAAAGAATTATCAAAACGGAAAACTTCAAAAGATACTTGGACGATTCTTCCAGTAGTCCAATATACGAGACAGCCTGTCTCGACAATTATTGGGATGGTTGAACAGACCAAAGTTTATGTAGTAAGACTTGTGCAAACAGCACCAGTGTTGAACGCTGTGTTTTGATGACCACAGACCCAGGTGACATCGTGCCTGACCCGACTTGCGGTTCTGGTACAACTGCTACTGTCGCCGAGCAATGGGGCAGACGGTGGATAACTACAGACACATCGCGGGTCGCATTGCACTTGCGAGAACTCGATTGATGACAGCAAAGTATCCTTTTACAAACTCAAAGATGAGAGAAGTATTAGCGCTGGCTTTGAATACGAAACCGTGTCGCATATTACTCTAAGTCATTGGCGACGATGAAAGCCGTTAGAAATTCTATACGACAAACCCGATGGTAACAAAAAGTGTTGTGCGGGTGGCGGGTCCGTTCACAGTCGAGTCTTTATCTCCGCACCGTGTTAGTGATGAGCAAGAGATGGTCAGCACCGAAAGGTTTGTGAATATCGTGGTCGAGAACTTGCTCAAAGCAGGTGTACAAACAGGCGAAAAAGGCGCGCGCGTCGAATTCGTCAATTTGGATATTCTGCCGAGCGGCCCCGAAGTGCAGGCAATCGGCGAATACAAAACCAAAGACGGTTTGAAGAAAGCCGCCGTTGCCATCGGTCCCGAATTCGGCAGTGTCGATGATGACTTCATCCGCGATGCTGCGACGGTCGCCAAGCGTTTCTCCGATCTGCTCGTGGTGGCTGCCACCTCCTTTGATGCGTCCGCACATTCAATTGGTAATGAAATCGAAGGTTTGCAAATCATGAAAGTCAAGATCAATCCTGACTTGTCTATGGGCGATTTGCTGAAAAAGACAGGCTCCGGCAATCTCTTTCTTGCCTTTGGTGAGCCAGAGGTCAAGGTCACAAAAGACGGAGATAACGTCATTGTCGAAGTGCTGGGTGTGGATGTCTATGACCCGTCACCAGTGAAATGCGCTCCAGCGGTTCGGGCAATCTCGAACACGACATCGCTGCATGGTTCATCGACACCAATTACAGCGGTGAAGCCTTCTTTGTCACCCACGCCTATTTCCTTGGGGCAGATAAGCCCTTTGAGAAGTTGAAGAAGGCGCTCAAAGCTGACATCAACGAAGATTTGTGGGATGAGTTGTACTCGACTACATCACGTCCGTTCCCGAAACCGAAGACCGGTAAGATCGCGGTCAAGGTCATCAATCACTTCGGGGATGAGGTGATGAAGGTGGTTGAGGTGAAGTAAAGGGTAATTTTGAATCAAGAAGAAAAAATCAAAGCAATCCAAAACCTATGGATGCGCTTCAATTCCAACATTGGAGCGCTCTATTCGTTTTTTGAAAAAGTAACCGAACTGGCAGATGAAGCAGATCGGGAAAAGATCAAAAATATCTCCGCAAAAGTTAGCAAGTCTATTTAACGACAACCAAGAAGAAGTAGAAAGAAATTGCCAGTTTGTTTCCTTCTATTGACGACCTAGATATTTATCCAGATATTCGAAATAATGAGGTCTGTAAAAGAAATGATGGAAAAGCTAAAGGATGCTTCATTCATAGAACAAGTAACTCAATGGGAAAAGAAGCATCCTTTTAAAGTAAAAAGTTCGCGGAAATTCTATTGTCCGCCTTCACAGACCCACCACCCATGAGCGGGGTTATGCTAAGAAGAAGTATGTTGGTCAGTTTAGTGACTTTTCTTGAAATCCTCATTCAAGATGTTTTTGTGAGTCATTTTCTGGCGCTGGGGGAAACAAAGAAAAGGCTCTTGAACTTGCAGATGAAATGTCTAAATCTTGGGGGAAGAGATTAAGTAATTTAGAGAAAATCGGGCTTGGTACGCTGGCACAATTAAAATATAAAGAGGAAATAATCGAAATTATAAAACGCCGTAACCTCTTAGTTCACAACGACGGAATTGTTGATGAAACTTATCTTGAAAAAGCCCCGCAAAATACAGGTCTAAAGCCAGGAAGTATTTTTATTGTCTCAACAAAGTATTTTCAAAGAGCGCTGGATATCGCCTACGCCTTCGGGTTCTACTTATGCATTAAACAATGGAAGTTAAGCAATATTCCAGAATTAGAGCAAAGCAAAGAAATTGACAAATTTCTTATACCTTCATTAAATCAAAAACGATACAGCCTCGTATTGGAAATTACAAATCACATAACTGACGAATGCCTGCCAAACCAGTTACCGCAAAGGTTTTTGGCAGATCGCGCCATTGCATTTCGAGAATTAGGTCAAACAAAGGAAGTAACTAAAATTGTAGTCAAACTGAAAGAGTTGGATGACCACTGGTCAAAATCTGTTGCAATTGCCATGCTAACAAATAACATTACTGATTTACAAAAAATACTTAAAGATGATAGGGTTCCAGCCAATATTTCTTATTGGCCATTATTTGATCCAGTAAAAAATGAACTATGGTTTAAGCAATTGTTCCTACAAAAAAACAAAAAGGAATGGCAAAAATGAGGAGCAAGCGATAGGAATATGACGGTACACAGACGTTTTTTGATTTTAAGGAAAACAGCATGCCCGGCAAATACAGTCCGCTTGAAGAGTGTTTGTAATTACCCCCATCCCCCTACGGGGACGCGGCGGACACCTTCCCCCTAAAGGGTGAAGGCTTACGCTGTGAGAGTTTTCTGCTTCGGCGGGCAACCCCAAACGCTGACGGAACTGCCTGTCCTGTGCTCTTCAGGGCGCGAGTGGCGACTGTCCGCTGCTGGTGAATGGGCAGGTGTCTGCACTATGATTTTAATGATTAGGGGACGGACTATGATGAGAGCGACAATCATAGTCATTCCATCAGTTCAGCCGCGCCCGCTCCGGGGGGCGCCCCCCCGTGTTCATTCCATCAGATAAATCATGGTACGAACGCTGACGGAACTGCCTGTCCTGTGCTCTTCAGGGCGCGATTGGGTGACATCCATCCTGGTGAATGGGCAGGTGTCTGCACTATGATTTTAATGATTAGGGGACGGACTATGATGAGAGCGACAATCATAGTCCATCATTCAATCAGATCAATCATAGTTTCAGACAGGGAGTACAAGAATGATTGATGAAAAATATCTACATTCCGAATTAACGGGCAAAATCATCGGCTGCGCGATGGAAGTTCATAAGGCGCTGGGCAATGGCTTTCAAGAAGTCATCTATCAACGGGCGCTGGATATTTCACTGGCGCAGCAAGGTCTCACCGCCAGCCGCGAACACGAAATGGATATTTTCTACAAAGGCATCAAGATCGGCAACCGCCGCGTCGATTTCTTTGTGGAAGAAAAAGTGATGGTTGAGATCAAGGCAGTCATTCAGTTGGAAGATGTCCACCTGGCGCAAGCCATCAACTATTTGGAAGCCTACGGGCTGGAAGTTGGACTATTGATTAATTTTGGCAGTCGAAGTATGCAATTCAAGCGTGTCATGAAACCCGCCAAAAACCGCCCGCCCAATAAACCGTAAAGGATTTTCATAGTCCATCATATAATCAGAAAAATCATAATCCCAAACGCTGACGGAACTGCCTGTCCTGTGCTCTTCAGGGCGCGAGTGGCTGACTGTCCGCCGGTGAATGGGGCAGGTGAAGGTTCAGCCCCTCTGTCCGTTGGACATCTCCCCCCCAAATGCGACGATAGTGCTGTCGAATTTGGGGGAGAACTAACAATTGAGATTTATTATGAACACTGAGCATGTTTCTAAAATTTTGATTTCAAAAGCAACAGTCCCTCCCCAATTGCGACGTGTTCTTCGTCGCAATTGGGGAGGCTAGGAGGGGAAGAATTGCCACGCCCACCCAGAAGCAATCCCAAAACCAGAACCCACGCCATCGAACTACGAAAAGAATTAACTCCCGCTGAGCGCAAATTATGGGCGAATATTCGCAATGACAAACTCGGCATCAACTTCCGCCGCCAACACGCCATCGGTAACTTCATCCCTGATTTTGTATGCATCGAAAAGAAACTCATCGTCGAACTGGATGGAAGTCAACACTTGGAACAAGTCGAATACGACACAGAACGCACAAAATATTTTGAAACATTGGGCTACAAAGTTATCCGCTTTTGGAACAACCAGATCATGAACGACATTAACGGCGTTATTAAAGTCATCCAATTCGCACTGGAAAGTGAAGATCCCAAACGCTGATGGAACTGCCTGTCCTGTGCCTTTCGAAAGGCCAATTGGCTGATGTCCGCTGGTGAATGGGCAGGTGAAGGTCTGTACTATGATTTATGTGATTGAATGAAAACTATGATTAAAGCAGCGCAATCATAGTCCATCAAATAATCATTCCAAGCATAGTTCCAGACAAGGGAGTATAAGAATGGCTGAGGAAAAGTATCTTCACTCCGAACTGACAGGCAAGATCATCGGCTGTGTTGATGGAAGTCCGCAAGCGCTGGATATTGGAATGGCAGAGCGGTCTAACTGCTCATCGCAAAGACGGAATAGAACTTCAGTAAAACAATTCACATCACAATACATTAGGAGGAAAACATGGAGATCATCAACATCCTTGCCATGGTAGGTACGATCATTAATGACATACTTGCGTTATTGAGTGCGCTGGGTAGTTTTATTATGCTGCTTGGTTCGTTCGGCAAAGCCTCGTGGAGGAAATACGGTCAGATCGCAGATTGGAGCATTCTCGGTTTGGTCTTGGGTTGGGGGCTTCAGATCTGCATGGCGATCACCAAGACCACACCGGAACAGATCGGCATGATCTTTCGCATGCCCACACTAATGGTCTATGCGTTATTGAGCATCTCTTTGCTAATGGTCATCGGCAGAATGATCATACGGCGAATGTTACGAAGCGGTAAATAGAATCAGGAGGTTTATATCTTTGTTTTGTCTGGTTGCCTTTAATGGGGAACGGCGGCTTGGGGCAATAGTACAATAGCAGGGTATATGCTCAATGCGAATTAAGAGAAAGAAACCATGCGAACAAAAAAAGCGTTCGTTTTTAACCGATTTGCATTCGCTGCCATGTTTTGGCTGGCGGCATGCAACGGCGAGCCGAGCCCGTCTATAAATGCACAGGTCACCAATATTACAGAGAGACAGCAGGTCACAGGTGAGATCACGCAGACCAAAACCTTCGACCAATGCGATTCCTCCAGTGTATTCAAAACGTCCGTTCAATTCAGCGAAAGCAATATCAAAACCAATCAAGAAGAACTGGTCCTTGGTTTGGAAGGCTCTGGCAGCGGCAAAGTATACGGAGCGGTTGAGGTTGAGATAAAAGGCTCCATTCAAAAGCACTTTTCCGAAACGACCCAACAAGGAGAATCGCGGGGAGAAAATCTAAGCATCGAAGTCCCCGCTCACACAAAACAGGAATACACTTTCATCTGGCAGGAAACCCGCCGCGAAGGCACGGTCGAATACGAAGAGAACGGTCAGAAAAAATCAATAGATTTTAGCTACCGGGTCGGGCTTGAATTAGTTCATTCATCCGGCAAAGATATCCCATGTGATTCGCAAGATCCCACAACCGAAGCAACTGAGTCAACCCAGCCAACCGCTTCCACATTCAGGCTGGAGTTTCGCAAAGCCGAACCCAGTCAGGTTGCTGCCGGGCCGATGCTTCCTTGGGACGCCAAAGAATATCCGCGTAAAGATATATTGTCACCAGGCACGAAATCCTATTCCGGCAATGCAGAAGTTGGG
>NZ_JADJDD010000010.1:0-145766 GCF_016702885.1 Candidatus Villigracilis vicinus | reverse complement strand
CATTCCTGAAGTGATAACCGTTAGAACAGGTATTGGTCCTTATGAACTGATTGTTCATAATCCTGCTATCAGGATTAGAGACCTTAATACTGGGGATACCAAATACATTTATACTTTTTCTGTATCTGTGCGGAGCCGGTCCTATCGTGAGTTTTACATTTAGTCCTGATGGACAATATATCGCTGCAGGCGACTGGAGAATACGGTTTGGTGGGGCGCGTAGACTGATTTTTTATCCAAACTTTATGATTTTGATTCCACCGCCCAAATTACCAATATTGCCTTTAGCCCAAACGGCGATCTATTAGCGGCCGCCAGTTCAGACTCTACAATAAAAATTTGGGACTTCAAAAGCAGGTCTCTGATCGCTACGCTTGAAGGGCATAAGGGCGCTGTGCGATATATTACGTTCAGTTCCGACGGTAAAAGTTTGGCTTCATCCAGCGATGATGATACGATCATCATCTGGCGTATTAAGTAGAAAATAGATATTATCGGAATTAGGCAATTGACTTACAAAACAGCCTTGAAAATAGCGATTTTTCATACCAAAACCTTATTACCGATAACGTCTAATGAAAACTGCGGGGAGTGGCTAAAGACTGACTAAAATAGGGAGGGTTATTTACAGACTTAAATTAAACGTTATCACGATTTGTTTTTGCTCCTCTGTGCTAGCTACTTCGCTCAATTCCGGGCGGATGAGCGAAGTAGCTAGCATGGGTGGGTAACTGCCCTCTACCGCGGCAGCAACAGGTATTATCAAATTATTAAAATTGGATTTTGCTATTATTATCTAATTATCAAACACTACAGATTCATCTCTCAATTTTATGGCATGATTGGTGATTAAGATTATCATGGAGGTCTTTATGCATGAAGAATGGTGGGAACGGCCCTGCGCTTTTCTTTGAGACTATTGGTGGGGACTGCTGGTAGCAGTCTTACTGGGCTTATCTGTCTACTTTACCCGAGCTTACTGGCTTCCAGAACCAGTTGATATTTGCTTCTTTGGAAATTCTGATGCTTCACTACGCGAGATAATCCCACCACACTGGCGAAACACCAATGTGGTATTTGCTTTTAATCAAAGAGGAAGTATGAGATCAACGATCAATGGCGCTAAATTAGATTCAAAAAAAATGATGCAAACTATTCGAGCCCGCTTCGGGTCAGAAAGTTTTGGCGTGGCTGGTTTTTCAGACTATGGCGATATCCCGTATCAGCTATATCAGCCCTTAACGGATAATTTCGATTCCATACAAACAGTTATTGACAGCTTGACTCTTGTGGATGGCGGGGATATTCCAGAGGCCTACGGCCGTATGATGTACGAAAGTTACTCTGATCCAAACATTAAATGGCATAATGATGGGTATCGTTATCTGATAATATTTGGCGATTCTTATCCTCACGATCCAGATGCTGGGCGAGATGGGATTTTGGGAACCAGTGACGATTTGACATTTGCTGACGTCCTTACGAAGCTGAAGGCTAATAATATAACAGTAATTTATGTATCTGATCCAGGAATTGCAAATGAAGCTTCTTTGTTGAATAAATGGCAAGATTGGGTAAAGGAGACTGGCGGTAGAGTTATCCGATGTATCAACCCATAAAGGATGTTCTATTAAAAAAGCTTTGCCCAATGAGTGTGCGACATCGCCCGATTTAACTGTGCGACATGCTCCGATCACGGTGTGCGACATGACCGATTTACACATTCGTATCATTTTACATAAAACACACGGGATCTTCTAAAAGAATACAATCCCTGACCTGTCGATTCGGTAAGATCAGTTGTTGCCGTAACAATGTATTTTCTACAACCAGATCGGTTCGACTGCGGGTTAGATCTGAAAGTATGAGAATGATCAAGACTGGCGTGGCCGGTTTTGTCCAGAGTTTGATCTGCTCTTGTAACCGGAGAAAAATTTTGCCCATCATGCTGCTCCTGAGAAAATATGAGAGTAAAATAACATGATAATTCTTTTTTACCGCTTAAATCCGGGCGGATGAACCATGTAGCCAGCACAGGGGATTGCTGTTGTATTAGCTTTGGCGGTTTTTGTCAGAAGATCCATTGAGAAAAAGTGACTAAACATTTTGAGGAGATCATTCATGGAAAAAATTTTTCAACCCTATTCTGACCCTGTCAATCTCGAGGCGATCCGTGCTGTTAGCCAGGAAATTATTCTTTCGGTTGTGCCGAGGAAGAAGTCGGTGCGGAAGAATTAATGGATGGTCTGATTGAAGACTACGAGGACGGTTTGATTACAACTGCAAATACCGACGCAAAAATCAGCGGAGGTTTTGGTAACGTGGATTTGGTTGCCTTAGTTGTCATCCCATTGGTGGTGGCGGTGCTAAAAAAATTCTTTGAAGAATTGATTGAGTTGGGGTTTGAAAAATATAGGAATGGTTAAAAGAGCATCAGGAAAAGAAACCGCAGTTGTCTGCCAAGGTTGACCAGTTTGTCGAGGAACAGTACACCATAATTAGCACGCAAGTCAAATCCACAAAGTCAAAGTCAAAAGAAAAAGTCATCAAGCAGACGACAAAAATTGTAGTTAAACGCAAATTGGGGTTATCTGAATAAGATGCAAAAACCCCGCATTGACTTGTTTGCTCTGCCCAGCCAGACCGCTATTCTGTTTTGGCTTATTGTGGCTGCTTTGCTGGGAGCCATTTTGATCGGACTGACGGGGGGGCATATTATTCCCTTATGGCCCTTGGCGCTTATCTTGCTCTTGTTGCCTTTGCGGGAATTCATAATTCGCCCTGAGCGGGAGACGCGCAAATTCGGATTGGACCCTCTTCCTGATGGTCAGAAATTCAGGAGTTGCGCGCATCAATTGATGCGCTGGCAAAAAAAATCGAGTTGAAGCACGTTCCGCAAATTCTGATAGGGGCTGATTGTGACGAAATTTATGAAATGGGTTCTTTTCGTCGCTGGTATATTGTGTTCCGTGCAAGCAAAGCAAAAAACCTGCAAGAACTTTTAGCAAACCCGCGAAAAGCAAAATTGGCTGAAGTGCAGATATTACATGAATTATTTCACTTCAAAAACGGGGATTACTGGCAATTGGGCTACCTTGCCGAACTGTTTAAAGTCAGCTTCAACTTGATGATATGGGTATTGATATTTCTGGGTGGGTGGGGATTCCTGCTCGTTTTGGTGAAGGATGCCTTTTTTCAATTTTCTATAACTGATTTGATTCAACACATGCCCGTTGATGTCCGCCCAACGATGGAACAAATTCTTCCCTCCATGTTTCCTTCTATTGCAGAGATGGAAGCCCTGCGCATTAAAGCGGAAGGTATTAATTTTATATGGGTGTTAAATTTTATATCCAACATTAGCCTGCCTTATATTGTTGTGGCGGGGATCTTGTGGAGGTTTTATCGCCCGCTTTTGTGGCGCGTGAGGGAATTCTATGCGGATGCGGGGGTAATTGCCGTTCAAAAAAGTGTTAAACCATTTGTGGAGTTTATTCGCCGCGCAAATCAGGTTCCTTTGCAGGCAGTCCCTGTAATTGCTGCGCCATCTTTAAAAGAAATAGCTCGAAAAATTACGAATCGATTTGGCATATTTTTGACAGGCGTTTTCTGGGCAGATTTTTCCAAAAGATTTGAGGCGCTAAAAGTCCCTGAAAGTATTTTTTTCACATGGAAGCAAATTGCCTGGTTCTTGGGATTCTTGGCGCTTTCACTTGAAGTATTTTTGGCAACGCCGCTTTCCCTGCCTATGGTGGGAAATAACCCAATGACTTTCACAACGTTGGTTGTCACTGCGGCTTTGGTGTATTTTCTGCTTCCCCAGCTTGTGATGGGGAAAAGCGCCTGGAAGGATGCTTTGCGCGTTTTATTTGTGATTTTTGGAATACGCACAGTTTGGATGTTTTTCACGCTTGCCTTAATGTGGGGACTCTATTTTATTAACCCTGAGTTTTTGAGCAGTGTTTTACAGTCCGCAATCTCATCGGTTGCCCGTTATGCTGGAACTGACCCGATAGGAATTGACCTGCCTGGTTTCCTTGTTGAATCGTTGGTTATTAATGTATTGCAGATCCTGATAATCTTTGTCGTACAAATTATTTCGGTCACGGGATTGCTTTTTTTGATCAAACGGACTTTGCAATGGCATTCGTTTATTACTGACAGCGAGCGTTTTAAGCGGGTTGTTTTCAGCCTGACTTTTGGAGTTTTGTTTGTTCTGCTGACTTTGGTCATGCCGTTCAGTATGGCGGTATTGAAAGGGGACTTTTCCGCATTCATGGGCGCTTCTGGTGTTTTTGCCATTTTAGGTATGCTGACGCTAGTGGGCGGGGGAATATGGTTCTTTGTTCAGGATCAACACCGTTATCAGAGAGAAAGTATCTTGCATCCCTGGTTTTGGGTGGAGTATGAAGATGAGTAAATTAGCGAAAACTCTTAATATCTTCTCGATTGCTTTTTTTGACGCTATTTGCTCTTTTTCGCGCTGATTGTGGGCTGGCTGAATCCTGATGCAGGAGGAGAAGCTGGGCTTTTGTTGTTTGCAGTTTCTTATTGCTGTGCGCTTGTGCCGTTGGGTTTATTGAGCGCCGCCTGCTGGCTTGGATAAACCGCAATTATGTATCTAATATTTTTATTTGGATGGCGTTTCAATTGTTGTTTGTAATTTCAATCGCAATGTATTCCCAGCCAGGCGTCGGCTTGTTTTTTAGTAGTTTGCTGTTTGTTCTTTTCCCACTAATGGGTCTTATAAATTTTGTGTACGCATATCAAAGGGGGGCATCCTTGATGTTTATGGCTTGGGGATCCATCGTTTTTATGTGGTCCATTTTGCTGGCTTGGAAAGCGACGGGCAATCTGCTTGAAAAGTGGATTGACAGCATGTCTTCCACTTCCAATGATTTATGGTGGCTATATGCCCTAATGTATGGATCCGCTTGGGTAGTTGTCTCAGGTTTGGTTTCGTTTATTATCGAAACAATTCGTGCTTTAAAAAAGGAATTTTTTAGCGTGTAACAGATGCCACCCCTATAATTCTGCAAAGAACAAGAAAATTTATATCCGAAAATATTGGAAAACTTTATTTTTCATACGTATGCTTCGTTCTCTTCTTATCGTCCTCACCGCTGAATCTTCCTGCCCAATCCTTGATCCCTTAGGACGTCCTGCCCAAGCCTGGTTCCTGGGACAGTTAACCCGCTCCCATGCCACACTTGCCAGTCGCTTACACTACGAGCAGGGCTTGAAGCCTTACACAGTTTCAACCCTGCTCGATGAGCGCGGGCGTCCTTTACGTGCGGGAGGCTGGCTGGAGCCAGGACAACCTTGTTTGCTGCGCATTACCAGCTTCAATGAAGAGCTTTCAGATGCATTGAGAAAAAGATCATTCGTCACACGCGAAGCGCCAATCAGTTAACGCTCTACAAAATGCATTTTCGAGTAGATGAGGTTTTCTCCACTCGTTCGCAACATGAATGGGCTGGAGAATCCTCCTTCTCTGATGTTGCGCAAGACGTGGCAATGGCTTCTTTGGGAACTCGTGTCCGCATGGAGTTTGTCAGCCCAACGGCATTTCGCAATAATGGACTGGATGTTTGCGTACCATCGTCAGGGCAAATTTTTAGAAGCCTGTGGGAGAAATGGAATGCCTTTTGCCCTGAGCCCATGCAAATTCATGAATTTTGGCCCCAGTTTGCAAATGATTGCATTCTTATTGATGAATTAACGGCTATAAACACCACCCATTGGGAATTTGCCGAAGGCTCACGTGGCGCAGCAACTGGTTTCAGTGGGGCGGTTGGTTTTACTTTATCGCCGAAGAGTAAATAAAAAGACTGGCAACAATATTGGGATGGAGCTGCCACGGTGATGCAATCCCTAGCAAATTTTTCCTTTTATTGTGGTGTTGGTCATCATACTACGATTGGAATGGGGCAAACTCGCGTTATATCAACCGGGAACAATAGTACCCAATCTGGAAGATCATCAATATCAAAAAGTCCCTTGTTAAGGATAAAACTTCATGGGGATGGATCTGTTCTTCTAATAAATGTGGGTAGTGAATTTATTGAGGTTGCACAGACTATCTTCGCCTACTGGGTGCTTAGATGACTTGATTCACTTTTGTTGCTTTACTGAAGAGCATTTCTGCCAAAGATTGCCCATGTCCCAAAACAAGCCGTGCCGTAAGTTCAATCGTGTTTACTTCCTGACTACTTGATGAAGGCGATATTTGGATGGCTTTGAGCGGTGGCGGATGAAGTGCTCATATTAGTTTGATAAGTGAAACAGCGGGCGTGAAGGCAGATATGCCATCTGTTTTACCAAAATTCCTTTCTGTGATGGTGAACAATATGTGAAAGCCAATACTTTCTTGTGATTATATACGTTCCTAACCCCAAATTGCATACCAGCCCTTTCCCAAAGGTTGGTCGAATTTCATGATGTCCATTTTGGGTTTCTAAATTATTGTCTTTGCAGTTTTAGCATCTCCAGCGAATTTCACACCACCCTTGACTAGGAGTCGACTCCAGATGATACACTGCCTTCTGAGATGATTTCTAGCTGTATATAAGAAATGCTTCATGCATACCTCGATAGGAGATAACCATGGAATACACTCGATTGGGTTCAACAGGGATGAAAGTCTCGCGCATCTGCCTTGGCTGTATGGGGTTTGGGGACTCGGAGTGGGTTCACAAATGGGTGCTGAATGAAGAAAACAGTCGTCCAATCATCCAGAAGGCGCTTGAGATGGGAATCAACTTCTTCGATACCGCCAACGTGTATTCGATTGGAAAGAGTGAGGAAATCCTCGGGCGCGCATTGAAAGACTTTGCAAAACGAGATGAGGTCATCATCGCCACCAAGGTGCGCGGTAAAATGCGCGAAGGGGCGAACGGTGAAGGATTATCGCGCAAGTCGATCTTGACCGAAATTGATAACAGCCTGAAACGGCTTGGAACAGATTATGTCGATCTCTATCAAATCCACCGCTGGGACTATGAAACCCCCATCGAAGAGACAATGGAAGTGTTGCATGATGTGGTAAAGGCGGGTAAGGCGCGCTATATCGGTGCATCTGCCATGTTTGCGTGGCAGTTTCAGAAGGCGCTGCATGTGGCTGAGAAGCATGGCTGGACGCGTTTTGTCTCGATGCAGAATCATCTACAACTTGATCTACCGCGAAGAAGAAAGGGAGATGTTACCGCTTTGCCGTGAAGAGGGGATTGGTTCCATCCCATATAGTCCGCTTGCATCAGGCAGGTTGACGCGTGACTGGTCATCGGAGAAGACCATGCGTTCCGAGACCGATCAAATTGCCAAAGGCAAATATGATGCCACTGCTGAACCCGACCGCAAAGTGGTTGAGCGGGTCGCGGAGACCGCGGAAAAACATGGGGCTTCGCGCACGCATATCGCGCTGGCCTGGCTATTGCAGAAAGAGCCAGTGACCGCGCCCATCATCGGCGCAACGAAGATCTCCCATCTGGAAGATGCCATCGGTGCCCTGTCTGTTAAATTGACTCAGGAAGATGTCACCTATCTGGAGGAGCCGTATGTTCCGCATCGCATTGTAGGTCATCAGTGAGTTTGATCGATGCCTGACTTGGGAGTGTTTCTTAAGTATCTACGTGGTTGTGATTAAAAAACTTGTAAGAACCAATGTCAATTTGTAAAAAAATCGGAGTTGAAGGTTGTTTCTGGCCTTCAACTCCGATTTTTGCTGTTATTCCATTTTGTGCGCTTGCATCAACAACCCAGCTACCATTTCTTCGGCGGGCATGGGCAATGCACCTTGTTGGAACATCAATACGCTCACGAGCGGCATATCGTTCATCATGTCCATGATGTCCATGCCCATGGCGTTCTCGTTGCCGTAGCGTTCATCGGCGCCGCCAAAGAGTTTGCGGCTCTGCGTTTCGATCTCGGTGTATAAGGCTCCAATAACAGCCTTGCCGCGCGGGTCTGCCAGCCACTCTCGAACGGTGGATTCTTTGTCCAGAATGCAGGGCAGGCTCAGGGTAGATTGAAGCGTCACGGTCAGGGTTTGGCGAATGTCTGCTGCGGAGGCTGCAATGAGGATGTCGAAATCGCCGTCTTCGGTGATCCATTGCTTATATTCGGGGTGATAATAGGCAAAGGCGCGGAAATCGAGTTTGACGGAAACGGATTTGGTTTCGCCTGGTTTGAGTTCCACTTTTGCGAAGCCTTTCAGTTCCTTTTGCGGGCGCACCAATCCAGACTTGTGGTCGTGGACGTAGACTTGAACAATTTCCTTGCCAGTGAATTCGCCCGTGTTGGTCACATCCACTGTGACTGTCAGGCCGTCCGTATCTTTGAAGGTTTTCGCGGAGGCTTTGGCGTTGCTGTATGCGAAGGTGGTGTAGCTTAATCCGTGCCCAAAGGGGAACAGGACGGGCATTTCCTTGGCGTCATAGTAGCGGTAGCCAATGAACAAGCCTTCGCCGTAGCTCACTGCCCCGGCACCGCCCGGCCAATTGATATGTGACGGTGTATCGGAGAGTTTGAGCGGGAAAGTTTCAGCCAGTTTTCCACTCGGGTTTACCTTGCCAGACAGCACGTCAGCGATGGCGATGCCGCCTGCCTGTCCCATCATCCAGCCTTCGAGCACGGCGGCGACATCATCGATCCATTCGTTCATGGCGACGGGTGCGCCATTGTTCAAGACAACGACGGTCTTCGGCTGAACTTTGGAAACCGCCTTGATGAGTGCAACCTGCTGTTCGGTAAGGTCGAGGTCGGTGCGGTCATAGCCTTCGGACTCTTTGAAGGTTGGCAGGGCGATGTACAACACAGCCACATCGGCGGACCTCGCCAGTGATACGGCCTGATCGATCATATCCTGACGGAAGGACCTGTCTGTTGGGTAGTCTTCGGCGTAGGTCAATTCGGAGTTACTGGTCTGGGCTTGCAGTTCCTTGAATGGGACAGCTACCTTGGTGGGGTGGATATGTGAACTGCTGCCGCCCTGAAAGTGGGCATTCTCGGCGGCGCGCCCGATCACTGTGATGTGATGCTGGCCTTTGAGCGGGAGCAGCCCGTTATTCTTGAGCAGGACCATGCCTTCGGAGGCAATGTGATGAGCCAGTTCGTGATGGGCGTCTATATCGAAGGTGCCGGTCTTCGGAGTCTCTTTGGCTTTGAAGACAATGTTGAGGATGCGGCGGACGGATTCATCGAGAATGGCTTCGTCCAATTCGCCGGAGCGGACGGTTTCCACGACTGCTTTGACGCGGCGTTCCTGCGGACCGGGCATTTCCCAATCGAGTCCGCCTTTCAACGCGGCGACACGGTCACGCACTGCGCCCCAGTCTGAGACGACCAGCCCTTCGAAACCCCACTCATCCTTGAGGATTTCGTTCAGCAGGTAATGATGTTCCGAAGCAAAGGTGCCATTGACTTTGTTGTACGAGCACATGACTGTCCAGGTTGGGCTTGTTTGACGGCCTTTTCGAATGCGGTCAGATAGATTTCGCGCAGAGTGCGTTCGTCCACTTCGGCGCTGATGCTGAAGCGTTGAAATTCCTGATTGTTGGCGGCGTAGTGTTTGAGCGAAGTGCCGACGCCCTTGCTTTGCACGCCGTTAATAAAACTGGCGGCCATTTCCCCGGCCAGATAGGGGTCTTCGGAAAAGTATTCGAAGTTTCGTCCGCCGAGAGGGGAGCGTTTCATGTTTGCGCCGGGGCCGAGCAAAACGTCCACGTTGTGGGTGATGCATTCCTCAGCCAAGGCAATGCCCATTTTGTGGATCAGGTCCACGTCCCAGGTGGAGGCGAGGCAGGATGCGGTCGGGAAGCAGGTGGCGGGCAGGCTTTCCATCGCCATGGCGTGGACATCCGGTACACGACGAACTCCATGCGGCCCATCGGAGACGATCATCTCCGGTACGCCGAGCCGTTCGATGGGTGTGGTGGTCCATGCGCTGGCTCCGGTACACAGGGCGGCTTTTTCTTCGAGGGTCATGTTCGCGATCAGGGATTGTATGTTTTTCATGATACCTTCCTTCTATCTGAATGAGGATTTTTCAAGATTCTTGCATCAACGGGGGAAGTTAATTAAGCCTTCAATTTGGATGTGTCAGCCAGCAAGTACAAACCAAACAAGCTGCCAAAAGCAACTACCATGCCGATAGGAATGACCTCTAACGAAATCTGGCGCGCCAGAATTCCCAGGAAACTGGGGATGATCGCGCTTCCCAAGCCAGCCGCCGCCATTTGCAAGCCGATGGTGTTGGCTGCAAAATGCGCATCCACGCGTTCACTGGTTCCCGACATCATGGCTGGAAAGATGGGAGCAATGGCAAAACCGATCAATGCCACAGCCAGCAGATTTGTCCATTCGGATGGATTCCAAACCAGCAAAACCGCACCCAACAGGGCGCCGATCAAACTGCCGCGCACTAGAAGATTCACCCCCACTCGTTTGGCGTAGAGACCTGCTGCCACGCGGCCAAGTGTAAAGGTTGCCCAATAACTTCCCGCAAACAGACCTGCAATGGCTGGGTCCACTCCGCGGGATTCGGTCAGCAGACTGTAGGTCCATGTTCCGAGCGATACTTCCGCGCCAACGTACAGGAAGAACAGTAATACACTCAACCATACCCGCGGTTGGAGCAGGGTTTCGCCCATCGGGGTTTTGTAATCCGTCAGGCGCTTGGGTTTGTCATCTGCAACGGAGGTATCATTTTGATTCCACATTGCCAGGGTGAGCACGAAACATGCGGCCACGGCTACTTGAAAACCGCCTACCACACGATATCCCACCTGCCATGAATTCAGGGTCGTTAATGCAATGGTCATGATGATTGGGCCGAGGGTCACACCAATTCCGTAACTGGCATGCAGCCACTGCATCAGGCCTTCGCCAAAGTGTGCGGCCACGTAGGTGTTCAAGCCGGCATCGATTGCCCCTGCGCCCAGACCCGCCAGAATTCCCAATACCACCATCATCCACCAAACTGGGACGAGTGTATAACCGATCAGCCCCAAACCGGTCATGGCGCAACTGGCAGCCAAAACACTGCCGACTCCCCATCGCGAGATCAGGGGTCCGCTCAGAAAGCTGGATGTCAGATAACCGGCCACACTTGCGGTCAGTAACATTCCGATCGCATCAAGCGGGATGGAGAAACTGGTACGGATGGAAGGCCATGCCACTCCCAACAGCCCATCTGGCATTCCCAGTGAGATAAAGGCTATGAAGGCGAGAATGATCAATCCGATCTTTGGATATACCTTGATTTTGCGCAACGCTTCCAAGTTTAAATTCCTTTCGATCTGTTAATGTATTTTTAGTGTTTCAATTTACGATAAACCCCGCTGCAAAGGGGAAACTTGTTATGTTCAGAATAGAACAAATCAGATCCAGGAAAAATCGGGAGTTCGTATGATTTGGAATTGTACAATGGAATCATCCTATATTTTTTCGGATTCGGCTTCGCTTTGTGCGGATGCAATTGTATTCCCTGATGCCAATAAATCCCACTGGCAAGAATGCTCCAATGGGAAATCTAGCGTAGAATTGAAGCTGACTGTCGAACGCGCAACAAGCGGTCAAATCCAAAACAGTATTTTCTTATCACATCATGCCTATCCATACCTCTCCTAAAAGCTGGGTCATTGAGACCAAAAACACCGGTTATGCCGTCGGGTTGAACGAAGCCGGGCTTCTTACCCATCGTTACTGGCGCGCGCGCCTTCCGTTTGCCGCTGATTATCCTGCGCCTGTCAATCCGCTCGAACGTTCCTCGTTTGATATGCCGCAACATTACACGCCTGAGGAATACCCGGGCTATAGTGCCTTGCGCTACTTTGACCCTGCGCTCAAGATTACATTTGCAGACGGCACTCGCGATCTTGTTTTGCGCTACGTGGATTTTTCAACTTCCGCTTCGCCCTACCCCGAGCTTGCCCTGCATCTTAAAGACGAAGTCTACCCTTTGAGAGTGACCCTGCATTACCGTGTCCACGAAGAATATGACCTGATCGCCCGCTGGGTTACTCTCGAAAACCTTGGCGATGAGCCTGTTTTGATCGAACGCGCCTTCTCCGCCAAATGGACTCTGCCTCATGGGGATGATTATTTCTTCAGCCACATGTTTGGCCGCCATAATAACGAATACAACATGAAACGGGAAGTGCTCACCCCGGGGCTGAAAACCATTGAAAGCCGAAGGCTCACCACCAGTCATCATCACACTCCCTGGTTTGCCATCGATAGGAATGCCACGGAAGATTCAGGTGAAGTTTGGTTCGGCACCTTTGCCTGGAGTGGCAACTGGAAGATCACTGCTGAAGTGACCGAGTTCGCATCCACGCGCATTAGCGTTGGTCTCAACGATTGGGATTTCGCCTGGAAGTTAAATCCCGCTGAGACCTTTGTCACTCCCGAATCCATTTCAGGCTATGTCAAGGACGGTTTTGGGGCGGCGAGTCGTCTCATGCATGATTATGTTCGCAATATTCTTTTGCCGCATAAAAATCAACTGCACAAGGTTCTTTACAACTCATGGGAGGCCACCCTTTTTGATGTGGATGAGATATCGCAATCGAAACTTGCCGAGGTCGCTGCAGGCATGGGGATCGAGTTGTTTGTCATGGATGACGGCTGGTTTCACAACCGTAATCTTGATAATGCCGGGCTTGGAGATTGGTTCCCCGATAAAGCCAAATTCCCAAATGGGTTGGGCGGCTTGATCAAGAATGTCAACGCCCTTGGGATGGACTTTGGTTTGTGGGTGGAGCCTGAAATGGTCAACCCGGATAGCGATCTGTATCGTGCCCACCCCGATTGGGTGATCCATTTTCCCTCCCGTGCCCGTACGGAGGCCAGACGGCAGTTAATTCTCAACCTGGGGCGCACCGATGTTCAGGAATACATCATCAGCGTGTTGACCACCATTTTGAGCGAAAATAATATTCAGTTCATTAAATGGGATATGAACCGTAATGTCAGCGAGCCAGGTTGGCGTGATGCTCCCGGTGATGCGCGTGAGTTATGGGTGCGGTATGTACAGGGTTTGTATCATGTGTGGGGGACGTTGCGGGAGCGTTTTCCGAATGTCATCTGGCAGAGCTGCTCCGGTGGCGGCGGACGCGCGGATTTTGGCATCCTGCATTTTGCAGACCAGATCTGGATTTCTGATAATACAGAAGCCACGGCGCGGTTATCCATACAGGAAGGCTTTTCACAATTTTTACCGGCGAATACCATGGAGGCCTGGGTTACCGATTGGGGCAGGAATGTCGTGCCGCTTGAGTTCCGTTTCCACGTGAGCATGTGCGGATCGCTTGGGGTGGGCGGAAATCTCAATGAATGGGATCAAGCCGATCGTGAGTTGGCCGCGCACTGCATCCGACTTTATAAGGAGATCCGCCCGATCATCCAGTTTGGCGACCAGTATCGGTTGATATCTCCACAGAAGAGTATGTTCTCGGCTGTGCTGTATGTGAGCAAGGACCAGTCCGAGGCTGTATTGTTTGTCTTCCGGGTGTATTTGTCTGATCCTACAAATCTGCCAATGATCCATCTGCGTGGACTAAACCCAACGGCCCTCTATGAAGTGGATGGATACAGCGGCCCTCGCTCTGGAGCAAGCTGGATGGAAGCTGGTCTGCGCGTGGAGTTAAAAAATTTACAAAGCAAGATATTGAAGATCAAGCAGGTGGAGTAACTCTGCTGCTCGTTCTAAGGAGAAACCATGCCTGAACATTACCGCCACCTTGGTATTTTTAGCGATTGGGTTACTGCAGCCCGCCAAAAACAACCTCTCTATCCTGTAGCGATCCCCGGGCAGCAAACTCAGGACTTGATTCGTGAGGCATTGGGGTTTTGTCACGGAGATGAAAAGCCATTAGATGTAAAGGTGGAAAGTCAATGGGAGAGAGACGGGGTATTTGGGGAAGAGGTTTCCTGGTCAGTGGGGTATGGCCCGCGGACGCATGCCTATGTGCTCAAGCCAACCAAAGCAAATGGGCCACTTCCCGGGATCGTTGCTTTACATGACCATAGTGACTTCAAATTTTATGGAAAAGAAAAGATTGCAGATGGTCCGCAAGAAACCCTGCCTGTATTAAGTAATTTTCGAAAGATCCCTTACGGCGGACGGGCGTATGCCAATGCTCTGGCGCGTGAGGGATTTGTTGTACTTGTTCACGATGTGTTTTTATGGGGCAGCCGTCGCTTTCCATTGGAAACCATGCTGGATATGATGGGCAGTAAAACAGCCGACCTGTTGCGGGGGCGCCAAACATCGGATGAAATCGAGTTTTATAACCATGCCGCCTATTTCCACGAGCATTGGGTTTCTAAGTATTGCAATATTCTTGGCACCAATATAGCTGGAGTTGTATCCTTTGAAGATCGCGTTGCCTTGAATTATCTGCTCTCCCGCGCAGACGTAAACTCCGAACGAATCGGTTGCATTGGTTTATCTGGAGGGGGGAATCGGGCAGCTTTGTTGAGCGCAACCCACGAGGGAATCCGCGCTACAGTTATTATTGGTTTAATGACCACCTATTCGGCTTTGCTGGATCACAACATGTCTCATACCTGGATGTTGTTTCCCTTTGGCTGGTCACGCCACGGAGACTGGCCTGATATCGCCGCATGTCGCGCGCCCATGCCGTTGTTGGTTCAATATGATCTGCAGGATGACCTATTCACAGAATCAGGGATGCGGGAAGCGCATATCCGTTTACAAGGTCATTATGCAAATAGTGGAAAACCCGATGCGTATATCGGGCAATTTTATCCAGGTCCGCATAAATTTGATTTGGAAATGCAATCGGCTGCTTTTGAATGGTTGAAGGAAAAGTTGTCGGCTGCATAGCAAACGCGAAAAGAATTTCCCGTTGTGTTTCTTCGTAACTTACTCGGTCATGCGAGCAAGAACAGTTTCATTTGTACGATGCGTTGTTTTGCGCCTTCGGTGCTGGCAGGATGTTGAAGTGTGGGGAGAATTAATTCCAGTGCTTGGTTGATATCACCCAGGCGAATATGGCAATCTGCAAGTTCAAGAGCCGCATCAATGGTTGGGGAGCCCGCGCTCCCGTCTCTGTCCGCACCCTAAAATTTGAAAACGAGGTTATCGCAGGCCAACATTGCCACTATCTTGCCACGTGACATTTGTCACTTGTTTTAATCTGCCTATTGTCTATACTAGGGTTAACAAATTTGCAAGGTTTTTAAAGGTTGGCGGGTTGATTTTTCTTGGCAAATTGGGTCGGGGGACAGCATTTACTGGTAAAGAAAAGTAACAGTTTTTTTTTACTTCGGTTTTCAAATAGATTTCCAAATTTATTACAAATAGCTGATATGACGAGGAAATCGTTATTCGGTTCGAAACTCGTATTTTTTCAGGAGCAAGTATGAGAAGCAGAGTGCAGGAGCTTGCAGAGAAAATTAACATGACCTTTGACGAATTCATTGGTGAGATGCGAAAACGAGGGTGCAGCGAGCCGACGGCGATCAAGATATGGAATGGTGTATATGAGGATTTTTCCAAGTTTAGAGACAACGACATGTTCCTCAGTAATTTACGAAAAGCGGCGGATGTTTTACGGGTAACGACAGGTTCACTTTTATCAAAGTAAACGCCCTATTGCAGGATTTGTTTAAGCACGGATGGTACTTTGAAGGTCAAAAATGGAACTTAGACGATATTTCGACATTCTCTGGCGCAGGAAATGGATTGTTCTACTCACCCTTGTTGTAACCATGGCGGCGGTGGTCATCGGTACGAATCAAGTTACACCGATCTATCAAGCCTCCACAACCTTGCGTATTGCCGCTTCCGCGGGCGGGAATTTGAATTACTCCGAGTATGTCTATGCTGCCCAGTTAATGAACACGTATGTAGAGATCGTTACCAGCGGGCCAGTGTTGAACGAACTTGGGACAAAACTAAGCTTGAAAGAACTTCCAGTCATCACTGCTGTGGTGATTCCCAATACTGAGCTAGTAATGATTACGGTCGAAAGCTCGAACCCAAAAACAGCGGCAAAAGCGGCGAATACCTTGGCGGAGATATTGATCTCCGAAAGCAAGGATTTGTATACAGGCGGCGGCAAAACCTCACAGGAGGTGCTTGGTGAGGAGCTAATTAAGGCGCAGGTGGCCCTCGATCAGACGCGCGATGCATATGCCAGGCTCATTATCCAGACCCCAGCCGCAACGGGTGAGATTGAAACAACCAAACAACTGCTTCAATTGAATCAAAGTAATTACACGACTCTTCTGGGGCAGTTTACACAAGCGAGCCTTCGCGAGGAAATTCGATCAAGCATGATCACTGTGATCGAGCCAGCCGTGGCTCCGCAAACTCCATCTACGCCGCGTGTTTCCTTGAATTACGCCATGGGCTTTGTCGTTGGGTTGGTGGGTGGGTTGGGATTGGCGCTTATCTTTGAAAGTCAGGATACTGCCCTGTACAGGTCAGAGGATATCGAAGCCGTCACCGAATTAAATGCGATTGCAAGGATTCCAAAAGCGAATCGGAAACAATTGGGTAATCGCAGCAACGACTTTTCCTCTTTTTCCGATGCCTTTGAGAATTTGGCCCTCAATCTCCAACCTGCCAAAGATCAGCCTCCCAAAAAAATTCTGCTTGTAATGAGCGCGGAACCCAATCAGGGAAAATCGATGATCGCTCATCGTTTGGCGCTTGCGCTTGCGGAACTTGGGAACAAAGTCGTTGCCATTGATTGTGATGTACGCCTGCCGAAGTTGCATTCCCTGTTCGAACTTCCCAATGACCGTGGCCTTACCAATTTGCTGGATGGGGACGCAAAGTTACAGGATGTGTTGCAGGCCAGTTCAGTGGAAGGTGTCAAACTACTCGCAAGCGGACCGCCATCGGCTCATCCGCCCAAGTTGCTTGGTTCACCTCAAATGGTGAATCTCATCGACGGTTTGAAGCGCGATTTCGATTTTGTCATCCTGGATACGCCCGCAATGTTGGCCGTGGCAGACATAACGGCTGTCATCCCCAATGTTGACAGTGTACTGCTTGTCGCAAGAAGATGCCATACACGCCGCGAGAGCTTGCGATCTGTAAAAAAGGTGTTGACCGGTTTTCGATTTCGCGACAAATCTGTTGACCTGATCGTAAATCAGGCGGAAACCGGCGGCGGGTATGCCGCCTATCGATATCATAAAAAAATGGATTCGGCCTCGACCCCAGCTGAAATAAAACCAGCGTAGTTGCTTGAAACCAGTAGGAAGCTGAATGGTCAGGAGTAGACACAAATGCAGAACGATATTCTCTTAATTTCAATCCAAAAAAGCGACCCAAACGCCCTTGGTGTGGCCGCCAATGACCGGGCTGTTTATTATGCCGTCAAACGCACCATGGATATTGCTATTGCCTTTATATTGCTGGTTCTGTTTTCACCCGTGATGCTGATTGTAGCCGCGTTGATATTTGTTTACTCCCCTGGACCGGTGTTCTTCGTGCAGGAGCGTGTGGGGGCAAAGAGACAGGGGTATGGGCAATATTCCTATTGGAAGAAATACAACTTCCGTTGCTATAAATTCAGAACAATGAAAATCAATGCCGACCCGTCCATCCATCAGGCTTATGTCAAGGCTTTGATCGAGAATAATCTGGAGCAGATGACGGCTTTACAAGGCGCTCCGACACAACCCCGCAAACTCGTGAATGACTCAAGAATTATCCGCCCAGGAAAACTCCTGCGCAAACTAAGCCTGGATGAATTACCTCAATTATGGAACGTTCTGGTCGGCGATATGAGCCTGATCGGCCCCAGACCTGCAATCCCTTATGAAGTGGATATGTACCAGCCCTGGCATTTGCGTCGTTTGGAGGCGAAACCAGGCCTTTCGGGACTGCAGCAGGTTACAGCACGTTGCGTTGTCGATTTTGATACGCAGGTTCAATTGGATATTGATTACGTCGAGAAACAATCGCTTTGGCTGGATTTGATCATCATGTTGAGAACCCCCCTGGCAGTGTTTTCCACATCCGGGGCCTATTAATTTTCAATCAAGGAGGATTTCATGACCGCTGTAAAAGTTGGAATAATTGGATATGGATATTGGGGGCCGAACTTGACTCGGAATTTTTATGAGCTTCCCAATGCAGAGCTCACGGCCATTGCAGACCTGAGTGACGAGAGATTGAAGCAGGCTGCCATGAAGTATCCCCATGTAGCCGTCAGACACGATCACCATGAGTTATTCGATCTGGGATTGGATGCAGTTGTGATCGCAACCCCCCCGATAACTCATTACAGCATTGCCAAGGAGTGTCTGGAGCATAACCTGCATGTCTTTGTTGAAAAGCCGATCACGCTCAAAAGCGAACATGCCAGGGAATTAATCGAATTGGCCGATTCCAAGGGATTGATTCTGATGGTGGGCCATATCTTCGAGTACAACTCGGCAGTCCACGCGTTGAAGAAATATATTGACAGTGGGGAACTTGGCGATATTTATTACCTGGATACTGCCCGATTAAGTCTGGGCCTGTTCCAGCGCGATTCGAACGTGATCTGGGATCTGGCTCCGCATGACATTTCGATCCTGCTGTATTTGTTGGGGAAAAAGCCGATCTCTGTCAGCGCGCAAGGTACACCCTGTGTCTTTGAGAATATTTTTGACGTAGCCTACCTGAATATGGTTTTCCCGGGAAATATCCCAGCTTATATTCATGTAAGCTGGCTTGATCCATGCAAGGTGCGGCGCATTACCGTCGTTGGAAGCAAGAAGATGGCAGTTTATAACGATGTCGAAAATGAACAGAAAATAAAGATCTACGATAAGGGTGTTGACCGCCCCGAATACACCAATGGCGGATTCGGTGAATTTCATTGCAACTATCACTCCGGCGACATCACCATTCCAACCATCCGATTCGTTGAGCCTTTGAAGCAGGAGTGCCAGCATTTTATCGATTGTATTGTGAACCACACCAAACCGACCAGCTCCGGGCGCGAAGGCATGGATGTCGTCAAAATTCTGGAGACCGCCCAGCTTTCCATGAGTAACGGCCATGGTCATGAGGTGATCACATGGTAACGCCCGAATTTGCAAGAATTTCCGCAGATGTTAAATTGGGCGCGGATGTAAAGATCTATGCATTTGTGAATTTGTATGGCTGCGAGATCGGCGACGAAAGCAGGGTGGGAACCTTCGTCGAAATCCAAAAGGGGGCAAAAATTGGCAGGCGGGTGAAGATCTCCAGCCATACGTTCATTTGCGAGGGTGTAACGATTGAAGATGAAGTCTTCATCGGACATGGGGTGATGTTTATCAACGATAAATATCCCCGCGCCGCAACTGTTTCAGGTCAGCCCCAGACCGAGGCCGATTGGGTATGCGTTCCCACCCTGATCAAGAAGGGGGCTTCAATTGGCAGCAATGCCACAATCTTGTGCGGCGTGACTATTGGCGAACGAGCCATTGTCGGAGCGGGAAGTGTCGTAACTCATGATGTGCCGCCGGATATGGTGGTCGCAGGCAACCCCGCCCGTCCCGTTAAATCGATCATTCCAGAAAGGGAGTAGAAATGAACATTCCGTTGATTGACCTGAAAGCCCATCATCAGGCGCTTCATGCCGAGATTACTTCCGCCATTCAAAACATATTGGAACGCACTGACTTCATTTTGGGCCAGGATGTTGCCAAATTTGAGGAAGAGTTTGCGGCTTTTTGCGGCACCAAATATGCAGTGGGCGTGAGCAGTGGCGTTGCCGCTTTGGAGTTGAGTCTGCTGGCATTTGGCATCGGCCCCGGAGATGAAGTACTTGTTCCCGCTCATACCTTCACAGCAACTGCGGCTGCGGTCTCTTTTACCGGGGCCAAGCCTGTGTTCGTGGATGTAGACCCGGTCACTTGGACCCTGGATGTGACCAAACTCGAAGAAGCCATCACCCCGAGTACAAAAGCGATGATTCCAGTTCATCTCTATGGCCTGCCAGCCGATATGGACCCGATTCGTGCGATCGCCAAAAAACATAATTTGATCATTGTGGAAGATGCCTGTCAGGGGCATGGTGCAACTTACAAAGGAACGCGGACGGGTAATCTGGGGGATGCGGCGGCCTTTAGCTTTTATCCGACGAAGAACCTCGGTGCGTGCGGCGACGCAGGCATGGTCACCACCAACGACGAAAAGGTGGCCGAAGCGGTGCGTGCATTACGTAATTGCGGACAACGCGTGAAAAATGTACACGAGTTGCCACCGTTCAATCACCGCATGGACAGTATGCAGGCAGCCATCCTGCGCGTAAAACTACCGCATCTGGATGATTGGCTTGAGTCGAGGCGCAGTCTGGCTGGGTTGTATAACCAATTGTTGGCGGATACACCTGTTGTTACGCCGGTGGAGCCGCATGGGTACAGGCATATTTATCATCTGTATGTCATCCGTGCGCAAGACCGTGATGGTTTACAGGCAATGTTGAAAGAAAATGGAATCGGAACTGCCATTCACTATCCCATCCCTGTTCACCAGCAGCCATTCTATATGAAAAATGGACAGGGGCAAGGCCCCTACCCGGTTGCTGAAAAGATCTGTAGCGAGATCCTCTCCTTACCCATGTACCCCGAACTGACCGAAGAACAAGTTGAAGTGGTTGCATCAACGATCACAAGAGTTTTGGTTCCTACAGCATAAATCATGGGACAGGGGAGTAGGCCATGCATGGATCTACTCCCCTGTCGCCTGAATTTCAGGAATATAGGCAATGGCTATTCCATCCAAATATAAGGAATCAATAACTCCCCTTGCCATAAAATTTCAAAGGGCTTTCAGCTTTTTCCCCAGGCGGATTTGTCTGATATCTGGTGCGCCGCGTTCCGGAACAACCGCCCTGTGTGAATGGCTTGGACATCAAGAGGGAGTATCAGCCATTCCCGAATCCCGAATTTTAGTCAGCGTACATCGTTTCATGGAAGAAGTACAACGATTTCGGAATTTGGAAAAAGACAGCCAGTTGATCTTTGGCATGGCCCGTGGTCTTGTTTACGATTATTACTCAAGTTCGCGGATCCTCATGACAAAAAGCCTGTTGGTGGATAAAGAGCCATTGGAACCGATCGCATTCCCATCGAAGGAATACGAGCAATTCATCGTCAATACCCGACTTCTTTTTCCTGAAGCCAAAATCCTGCTTGCCATTCGTGACCCGCTCTCCACGATTTGGTCTATGCAGGCAAGGACTTGGGGTGAATCTCTGACGAGCGCAGGTGCCAGGAGATTTACCCTGGAAGAGTATGCGGAGAATTGGTCTTCGTGTGCGGAGTTGGTCGCGCGACACCAGTTCGAACCTAACACCTACATTGTTCAATTTGGCAGGTTGGTCAATGATCCCATGAACGAATCAAAAAGGATATTTGAATTTCTGCATATTCGCAATGGAATTCCATTTCAACCCCGTCCAACACATTCGGTCGGTTTTACGAAAGAGGATCAGGCGAATATCCTGCGGATTGTCAAGCCTCAGCTCGAGTTGTTGGCATCCAAAGGTATATCTGAATTGTGATTAGGACCGCGAAGGAGAAAATGTTAAGACAGCCTGCTTCAAGAATAATTGCCTCCAGCCATATATTTGTCCAGATATTGGCGGCTTGTGGCGCAGGGTTGCTCTTGGGCATCTCTACTGTGATTCTCCCTCAATTCTTTTCGCTGGGGATTCTGATCTCGATTTGTTCAGCCTATGTTGTACTCAAGAGGCCCGAGGTGGCACTCCTGGGAATCTTGGTCACAACATCAAGCATTGTATTTGAAGATTACCTGCCAGTGGTGTCTGTGGGCATTAGCCTGCATATACCGGATATTTTGCTTCTTGGTCTATTGGGGTTAATTGCAGTGCGTTGGATGATCGAATCGCAGTTTAAGCTTGTTCGTACCCCGCTGGATGGGTGGCTTTTTGCTTTTTATGGGGTAATGCTATTGTCAGCCTTGATCGCGGTTTTGCAATCATCTGTGGAGGTTGAGCCAGCGAGAAGAGCGATTCGAGTTGTCTCTTATTATTTATCCTTTTTTGTCGTAACCAACCTCATTAGAGAATATCGCCAGTTAAAACTACTGTTGAATGGCCTTCTTGGCCTGGCAATCCTTGTCGCTGCTGCAATGTTTGGGCAGTTTCTGCTGGGGGATTCGGTACAAATTTTGCCGGGGCGTGTGGAGAGTTTGAACACCCAGGGGGTGGCTTACGAAGATATTACCCGCATCCTTCCGCCGGGTGTGTCGATCTTGATTGTTTCCTTTATTACGCTCCTTTGTGTCATGGCTTTTGAAAAACGCAGACCTGCCGGGCTTGCCTTTTTTATTCAATTCAGTTTACTGGCATCTGCCATTCTGGTAACTTTTCTGCGCAGTTATTGGACGGCATTGATTGTAGCGACCCTTGTCCTTTTCTGGATCGTGGAAAGCAGCGCCCGCCGGAGATTGCTTGGCTGGAGCCTGATTGCTGTTGCATCGACAGCTGTCATTATTCCGCTTCTGTATGGCTATTCTGATTCTCGGGTGAACAGGCTGTTGAACGCCTCATTTGAAAGATTCACCACCGTGATTGATAGCAGCACCTACTCCGGACAGGATGGTTCCTTGAATTGGAGAATGATTGAAAACCAGCATGCCCTTGCCACGATCATTTCAAACCCTCTGATTGGAATTGGCATGGGTGTGAATTACAGACCTTGGGACCCGAGAATTGATGTCATTATCGAAGGCCGCGACTTCCGAGCGTTTATTCACAATGGCCATCTCAAGATCATGTTGGATTCGGGGTTGATTGGATATATATGTCTCATGGGCTTGTCTTTCATATTCATGAAGAGGGGATTTAAATACTGGCACAGCATTCCGGATGATAGATTGAAAGCGATTGTGCTGGGCTTTACGCTGTCTCATTTGGTGATCTTGATCGCTGCGTTTGTTAACTCGACTTTTACACAATGGAATTGGGTGCCTGTAATCGGCATGATGATGGGGATCAATGAGGTTGTTTACAGAATGTTTGATCTCGATGGTAACAAGCTTGAGAGAACTTTTTAGCTTTTGAATAAATTTGCAAGGCAACCAGATAGGAGAATGCATGTGCGGTATTGCAGCAGTATGGCAGCGCGATGGACGACCTTGCCGCTCAGCGGATGTTCTGGCAATGCGGGATATCCAGATCCATCGAGGCCCGGACGACGCAGGTATCCATATTGATGGGCCAATTGGTCTGGGACATCGGCGGCTTTCCATTCTGGATCTATCAGCAGCAGGCCACCAACCGATGAGCAATGAGGACGGATCGATTTGGTTGGTGTTTAACGGGGAAATTTATAACTATATTGAACTGGCTTCAACTCTTCGCGAACACGGACATATATTTCGTTCGGCCACTGATAGTGAGGTTATTCTGCATCTTTATGAAGAAGAGGGGCCGCGTTGCTTGCAGTCATTGAATGGTATGTTCGCTTTTGTTCTATGGGATTCACGTACGCAGATAATGTTTGCGGCTCGTGATCGCATCGGCATCAAGCCGCTCTACTACTCCATAACGGATGATCTCTTTGCTTGTGCGTCTGAGGCAAAAGCTGTTCTTGCTCATCCAAACGTACCCACTACTGTTGATTATCAAGGTCTTGCTGATTATTTGTTTGCTGGTTCGCCGCTTGCCCATAAAACACTATTTGAAGGGGTTCGACAACTACCGCCTGCCCACATGTTGACCGTGAGCGCTTCTGGCATAACAGTAGCGCGGTATTGGGATGTTGTATATCGTTATCAGAACGGACGCACAAGGGATCAGATCATTGCTGGTGCAAACGACCTTCTTGATGATGCTGTGCGTATCCACTGTCGTAGTGATGCGGCCGTTGGCTGCCATCTGAGTGGCGGACTTGATTCGAGTCTGGTGAGCAGCCTGGCGGTACGCCACCGAGGGAATATAGATGCGTTCTCCATTCGCTTTGGCGAATCTTCATTCTATGACGAGACTGAGTATGCCTGCGCAGTTGCAAAAGCCATTGGTGCCAAGCATCATGTTATCGCACCGGAGTCACAGGATCTGATGGCGCTGCTCGGACCTCTCACCTGGCATCAGGATTTTCCACTTCCCAGCGCTGGGGGATTCTCTTATTTCGCCGTGTCCCGGCTGGCGGCTGATCGTGTGAAAGTAGTTTTGACCGGACATGGCGGTGACGAGGTCTTTGGTGGTTATCCGGCACAATTCCAAACTGCGTTTGGAACGACGGAAATGTTCAATCTGTCAAAATTCCCGGCGGCTGAGAAGATGACAGCTTTTCAGCGTTTTGCGCGCCTTGTGAGGCGTCAGGGATTGCCCGGTATTGCGCGTCGCTTCTTGAAACGCCCCAGCAACCATTCCGATTCGATCGAATCGCGATGGATCGCACTGCATTGCGGCGTTGTTCCATCTCAAAACCCGCTTCTTCATTCGGCGTTGGTGCGTAAGATCGGCGATTACTCACCTGTGAATGATTATCTCCAACCATGGATCGAAGCTCCCACAGACCAGATATTTGATCGATGCCTGTATCACGACCTGGTTGTCTATCTTCCTCATCTATTAATGAAGGAGGATCGTGCAAGCATGGCGGTATCGCTGGAATCCCGTGTGCCTTTGTTGGATTATCGGATCATAGAGTACATGGCAACATTATTGCCGGAAGATAAGGTGCCCCATCGTGTTCCGAAAGCCATTATGCGTGAAGCAGCAGAGGAATATTTGCCGCCAAACATCATAAGCAGAAATGATAAGACTCCTTTCCCTGTGCCGTTGCGTGAATGGGTTGCCGGGCCGCTTGCCGGGGAGATACGGGCATTGCTGATGTCCGAAGCCTCCATGGATCGCGGTATTTTTGACCCGCGAGTTTTGAGCGACCCATTGCTGTCACCTGGAGAAATGCTTGCCATGTTGAACGTGGAAATTTGGTTTCGGGTCTTTATCGACCGTGACCCAAACTGGCTGCCTGCCGCACCGGGAGCGGGACGGGCGCCATTTGCGGGCCTTCCATCCCTGCCCGTATGGTAGGGAATGGTTTCATCATTTGACCTGGAATGAAGGATTATTCTTTAAAGGAAGATGGGAATGTCATCAAAGAGCTTTGTGAAAGATCTGGCAGTATATTCACCCTCGCAATTTCTGCCTGCTCTGACTGCTTTTGTCACGACCCCGATCCTGACCAGGTTATTCCTTCCTGCTGAGTACGGTCATTGGGCTGTAGCGGCCAGTATTTCCTCCTTTCTGGTCGCCTTGGCTGTTTCAGGAATGGGAAGCGCTGTGTTGCGCTATTATCCGTCATATAAGGAAAGGTCAGACCTAAAAACTTTTTTTGCAACGATCAGCGTTTCCACTGTTATGGTCATAATTGGCGTAACCGGAGTAAGCCTTCTTTTGCTGATCCCGTTGAAGCAATTCCTGCCATCCGCGTTGTATCAGCTTATTCCTCTTATCTTATTGATCTTTATCGCCCAAAGCATTTTTACGGTGTTTATATCGGCGGTCCGTGCTCAGGAATTGGGCGGTTCATTTACAACTTATCAATTATTCGTGAATTATGGAAGTCTCGGGTTTGGACTTTTGCTGGTGCTTGCCTTTGGCCTTAGAATCGATGGGCTCTTGTGGGGGACGTTTCTGGCTTTGATCCTTGTATTGCCCATCCTGATCTCTCGGGTCGTTAGGCTGAATGGCATTCATCCTCAGCATTTTCATTTTGGAGACGCCCTTGAGATATGGCAATACGCCTGGCCGTTGACCTTGGGGAATGTAGCCATGTGGGGATTGCGGGTATCAGACCTCTTTATCATTGGCGCATCCCAGCCAGAACGGGATATTGGGTTGTATACGGTTTCATACAATATCTCTGCCAAGAGTATTGAGCTTTTAGTCACTTTATTTCTCTTGAGTGTATCTCCATTGATTTTTCGTACATGGGAAGTAAATGGCCGGAATGCGACTGAAGATGTATTGACCATGGTCACCCGTACTTACCTGATCCTGTGCCTGCCAGCCGCTGTTGGACTGACCATTCTGGCTCTTCCTTTTGTAACGTTGCTTGCCACCCCGGAATATTACGCAGGATATCGGATCGTTGGGTTCGTGGTCTTTTCCAGTTTTCTGTGGGGTCTGGCCAACATGACCAATGCAGGCATGGCAATTCAGAAAAAAGCCATCCAGCTTGGCATCAATCAGATCATTGCCGCCGCCATCCATATTGGTTTGCAGCTGTTCCTGGTGCCGCGCTTTGGTTATGTGGCTTCTGCAGTTTCCACTTTGATTGGTTATGCCACCCTGCTCACGCTGAACGCGGTATTCTCCCAACCTCATCTGACCTGGCACTTTCCATTTCGCACATTGATCAATGTTGGAATGGCTTCGATTGCAATGGGTTTGGCCGCATGGGAAACCTACCATTTGTCTGAAGTTGAGAGCCTGCCGTTACCGATATCCATTTTCTTGAGCATTGCAGTTGCGATACCTGTTTATGGGGGCTGTCTATGGTTATTGGATGAAATAAAGGCAGATGAGAAGGATATGTTCCAGCATTTATGGAAAAGAATGACAGGCGGCCAGTATGTTTAATACTGCATCACGTTATACGCGGCGAGTTTGGGAATTGGGCCTCTTGGGCACATTGCAGCATGCCTGGATGCGTTTTTATCATGAACTTTCATTATGGAGCCAATCTTTTTGGTGGGATTTGGTGTCTCGTAAGGGAATGAGTGATGCTGATTTGTTGGCAAACACTACAAGGAAATGGAGTTCGGTGGATGCGCTGCTTGATCATTTGGCCGCCCGCCCATCATCATCTTTTTTGCTGCGACATGAATCGCCGCATGAGATCAACCGACTCCTGCATCGAGATTACCCCGAACATATCTCAGCCATTCTAGCCGCAGCGGATGCCATTTGTCATAATGAACTTTCCTTGCAAGGCCAGGTTTTTCATTTTCCCGGCGGCATTGATTGGAATAGTGATCCTGTGACAGGCCTGCGATGGCCTCTCTTATATCGAGGCCGTTTCCTTCAATACATGTACTCTGCGAAACGCCCGACAGATATCAGGAAATTCTGGGAACTCAATCGACACCAACATTTTGTCACGCTGGGTATCGCCTATTGGTTGACCGGTGAATCAAAATATGTACAGGCGTTCAACTCCCAGATCGAAAGCTGGATTCAAAACAATCCTTTACGTCGCGGTGCCAACTGGTGCCTGGGCATAGAGATATCCCTGCGCATGATCGCCTGGACCGTTGCTTTTCAATTCTTTCGAAATTCAGCAGAATTTCGTGAAAAGACTGCTAAAGCTTTTCTGAAGAGTCTATGGCAGCAGGCGGATTTTCTATGCAGTCATTTGCAATCCGCAAGGATGGGCGTTCCAAATAATCAAATGATTGCGGAATTGACAGGCCTAGTGATCGTCGGTACAGCATTCCCTGAATTTCGTGACTCTACTGTGTGGCGTGAAACTGGTTTACGCTTACTTAACGAACAAGCACTGGCACAAATCCATCCAGATGGGGTCAATAAAGAACAGGCAATGGGATATCTCCGTTTCGTCGCTGAGTTGCTGCTTATGGTCGTAGCATACAGCCGTCGGGGCGCTTTACCGAATAATCCCGATTTGGAACATGCGCTCGAAGGGATGTTGGATTATGTGTGCCGCAGCCTAAGCCCGATGGGAACTGTCCCAATGTGGGGTGACTCGGCTTCGGGGCGCGCATTGGGTTTGGGAAAAAATAAAAATTTTTGGGATTTCCGCCCGATCCTTTCAGCGGGCGCGGTCTTGTTTGGCCGACCCGAGTGGAAGTTTGCCGCTGGCCGTTTTGATGAAGAGGCGTTTTGGCTTTTGGGATTCGAAGGCTTGGATGTATGGAATCAACTTGAAGCCTGCCCGCCTGATGGGAATTCACTTGCCTTCACCGATGGAGGTATTTACGTAATTCGCGACTCATGGCTTGCGGATACGGATATGGCGATCCTTCGCGGCGGCATTTATGGGATGGGCGGGGAGGGGCACTGTGCCCATTCGCATTGCGACCTGCTCAGTTTTGTTCTATGGGTGAACGGCCAATCTGTGCTTGTAGATTCGGGGACATATACCTATCACGGCCCATGGAGAGATCACTTCCGATTGACAGCTGCTCATAACACGGTCAAGGTGGATGACAGCGAACAGGCACTCGCAGATACTTACTTTAATTGGCGGCAGATCCCCGAAGCGCATTGCGTGAATTGGACTGGGAACCGTATCAAAGCAGCAATGACCTGTGTTGACCATGTTGGATTCACGCGCGATCTTTCTCACCCGCAGCCTGGTACCTGGAATCTGACAGATGAATTCACCGGAAAAGATCCACACAGCCTGGAATGGTTCTTTCATTTTTCTCCCGATCTGGAATTGGAATTGAATGTGGATGAACACAAACTTACCGTGATCCGCAACGGACAGCCCTTTTTGACCATGCGTTTACCCGAAAATGGACTCCGTTTTCAAGTGAGAGACTCGTGGTATTCGGAACAATATGGCATTAAAAAAAGTAATTATGAATTGTATGCACAGTGGCACGGAATATTGAAAGAAGATGATGGTGTCTGTTTTAACTGGCAGTTCCAGCTTGTGGATCAGAAATCCCTGCTGACAGGATAATGATATGTTGCAATCACGTGAAGAGAAAGCCAAAAAGGTGCTCATGGTCGCTCGCGCATTTCCGCCGTTTCTTCCGGTGGGGTATTCGATCCGCGTGATCAAGTTCATTAAATATCTGCCTGCCCTGGGCTGGCAGCCAGTCGTTCTCAGCGTGGATGATCAACAGGAATATGAGACCCTGCCAAAAGTAGGCAGTGAAGCGCTGCTTTCCGAGATCCAGCCAACTGTGAAGATCATTCGCACCATGCCCGGTGAACCATCTCTGCGTTATTTACAGAAGGAAAAAGAATTTGGTGGAAAAAATTTTGCCACACGGCTGCTTGTGAAAATATTCGGTGGTGCCCGTCGTTGGGTATTCAGAAATGTTTTCCTGCCAGATCGCATGATCACGTGGCTTCCTTTCGCTGTTGGAAAGGGAAGGCAGGTTGTGAAAGATGAAGGCATTGATGTCATTTTTGCCACATGCCCGCCACACTCCTCTGCCTTGACGGGTGCGGTACTCAAACTTTTCAGCGGCAAGCCGCTCGTTCTCGATTTCCGCGATGATTGGATCGATACACCCTGGCATCTGGCGAAGCCTGCGATGGTTCGCATGATCGAGAAGCTTTTGGAAAAATGGGCCGTGAAGATGGCCGATAAAGTGATTCTGGTCACTGAATGGAGTCGAAAGGCATTTCAGGAACGTTACCCTGCACAGCCCCGCGATAAATTTATTCTTATTTCCAATGGCTGTGACCTTGGCGAGCTGGAAGCATTGAAATCGATTGTGCCGGTCCATCACACTGCCAAATTTACGGTCGTGCATGCAGGGTCACTGAATGTATCTACGGTGTGGGGGCGCAGCCCGGCGGGACTCTTTCAGGCGATCCAAAAACTTCTGCGTGAAAACCCGCAGCTAAAAGGCAGCCTTGTCTTCAAATTTGCAGGCGACCTTCCCGACGAATTTCGAAAGCTGGCAGATGAAATGGGATTGACTGATGTGATTCGTGGGCTGGGTCATCTTCCACATGCTGAAGTCCTTCGATTGATCAAATCAGCCGACCTGCTGCTGGCCATGAATTATGAAGGCTGGGCTACGCTGATCCCCGGCAAGATCTATGAATATTGGGCAGTGGGCGGTCCGCCGATCCTTTTGCTTAGCTGCCCCGGCGCCGCTGCTGACTTCGTCCGTGAGCATGCTCTCGGGATTGCCGTGGAACCCTACGATGCAGATGGGATTCAGCAAGCCATTTTGCAGGTGTATCGCCAAAGCAAAACATCCTCACCTTTGCGGATCAAACCCGATGGCGTTGAAGCCTTTGACCGCAAGACCCTGACCCATCAGCTTGCCCAGGTGCTTTTCACAGTGTCATAAATCGAGACCCTATGCGAATTCTGATGATCGCCAACTACCTGCCCTATCCACAAACTTCCGGTGGACGGATTCGCATTTACAACCTCCTGCGCCGTGTTGCGTGTCGACATGAGGTGTCACTCGCTGCGTTTTTGGAATCCGCGGGGGATGTGGAAGGAATAGCGCATTTGCAGCAATTCTGCGCAAAGGTGGAGACAGCCAATTTCAGCCAGCGCAGTCGCTTGGCAAAAGTCCCTGGCCTGTTGCGATATGCACTTGAAGGAAAGCCTCCGGAACTCATGCTTCTGCATTCCGAAGAACTCAAGTGCAAGATCGATCAGCTTTGCTCCACGATGGATTTCGATATTGTGCAGATCGAGTCGGTCATGGGGCTGTACCTGGATATGCTTCCGCGCGGCAAACGATTTAAGAGTGTTGAGATGTTCCAAAACTTTACCTCTCAACAATTTGAACGGGTCTCAAATGTCGAACAGCGTTGGGATAGAAAATTGAGAACGCGGATCAATGCCCTCACCATGGGATATTGGGAACCTCGTTACGCATCGAAATTCGATCGCTGTACAGTTGTATCTGAAATGGATCGGCAATTGTTACAGCGGTCCAATCCGCGCCTGAAAGTGGATGTAATTCCCAATGGCGTGGATGTTGAAAAATATCAGCCGTTGCCTTTGCCATCCGAAAAGGCAATTCCAGCACTTTTGTTCATCGGTCATATGGGTTACCCGCCGTGTGTGGATGCCGTGCTTTATTTTTGCAGTGAGGTCCTTCCGCTCATTCGTCAGCGCGTGGCCAATGCCGAACTTTGGATCGTTGGCCGTGATCCTCGCCCCGAGGTCATTGCGCTTGATCGTGACGATGTGCATGTCACAGGCCAGGTGGACGAAGTGATTCCGTATTATCAGCGATGTCCCATTTGTGTTGTGCCCCTGCGCGCTGGCGGCGGCACACGTTTGAAGATACTGGAAGCCATGGCGCTTGGCCGCCCTGTTGTTTCAACCAGCATTGGTTGTGAAGGTCTCAATGTGATCGATGGCAAACATCTTTTGATCGCCGATACCCCTGCTCAATTTGCCGAGAAAACAATACGCCTGCTTCAAGACCGCCAACGCTACCAGCATCTTGTCATCAATGGGCGCGAACTGGTTGAGTCTTGTTATGGCTGGGATCAGATCGCCAACAAGTTGATGACTGTGTATGACGAAATGACGGAGGACGAACGATGAACGTCATCCCAGTCAGCGTCATTGTTTGCACATATAACCGCGCGGCATTTCTGCCGAACGTGATCAGTCAGCTTTGTGCTCAGGATTATCCGAAGGATTCGTTTGAGATCATCATAGTGGATAACCGCTCAAGTGACGATACTCCGCAAACGGTTCAACGCTTCATTCCAACCTGTGGGTTGACTCTGCGTTACGTGAGAGAGGATCGCCCCGGAGTGACGAACGCCCGCAACTGCGGCGCTGCGGAAGCCCGTTATCCGTATCTCGCTTATCTTGATGACGATTGCAGTGTCGGCGTGGATTGGCTGTCTCAGCTTGTATCAGGCTTCGGGTTGGCCGAGCAGGTGTCGGTTGTGGCTGGACGCGTCGCTTTGGATTATGACGGTCAAAAGGTTCCATCCTGGTTGGGGTCAAAATCAGAACGTTGGCTGGCAGATTTCAATTTCCCCGGTTCACAGCCGCGCTTGTTGGAAAATCCAGTGTATGTTTGCGAAGGGAATATGGCGATCACGCACGAAGCGTGGCGGGCGGTGGGTGGATTTTTGGGAATGGATCAGTTTAGCAGCCCGCACATGGCTTCACAGGAAATTGTGTATTTGCTCGAACAGGTGAAGCGGCGGGGCGGGAAAGTGGCTTTCATTCCTGCTGCAGTGGCTCATCATCACACGGCCATTCCGACCCAGGGACGAATGTTGATGCGTGCTTACTGGCACGGCGTTTCCGATGGGACTCTGGATTATTTGCTCAGGCGTTTTTCGCGCGTGTCTGCGATTCTTTCGTTCTGCTCTTGATGCAGCGGCCATGTTTGTCTTTTTATTTTTGTCTTTCTTTTCTTTGCTTGTCTTTAATAAAGCAGACTCCATGTATCACCTGCTGCGCGCTGCCGCCCGACTTGGCAGGGTGTTGAGCGGGTTGCGTTTGGCTGGCGATTGGCGGCGCGCACGGTTGTGGTTGTTAACCCATGCAGTTCGGTTTTGATGAAATGGAAGATCAATTGGTAAGCGTTGTGATTCTGACTTGGGAACGCAAGGAGGATGTCCTTGCGGCGGTTCGATCTGTCTATGCTCAGGATTATAAAAATGTCGAGGTCATCGTCGTGGACAATGCATCCACAGATGGAACGGTAACTGCGCTGCGTTCCGCTTTTCCAGCGATCAAGATCATCGTTCAGGAGCGTAATGTCGGCGCGGCGGCGGGGCGTAACCCCGGGATTGCCGCTGCCACTGGCGGGATCATTTTTCTTCTGGATAGCGATGCATCCCTGGGGAAAGACACCTTGAAGAATGTCGTGAGCCGATTTCAAAGCGCACCTAAAGCGGGTGCCATCACCTGCAAAATTCTCAATGCCACCACCTGTGAAATTGACCCTGCCACCTGGATATTTACGGAAAAAGATAAAACAGATCAGGATGTGGAGTTTTCAAGTTTCAGTCTTTGCGAGTGCGGTACTGCGTTCCGCAAAGAGGTTCTTGATGGGATCGGTCCTTTTTGGGATTTGCTATTTTTCGGCAGGGAAGGGGAGGAGTTGGGCTTGCGGGTTTTGAAGGCAGGCTACCAGATATTGTATTCCCCTCAATCGATTGTCCATCATCGGGCGTCGCCGCTAAAACGCGTGACAGGCGGCAACTGGGAATACTATAACCTCAGGAATTGTTTGTATATCTACCTGATTCATTATCCCTGGTGGATGCTGGCAGGTTTTGTTCCTCTAAAGCTCGGTACGTCATTCCTGCGAGGGTTAAGGCGCGGTTATCTGCGCCAGATATTTCGAGCTCTGGCAGATGTTGGGCGGCAGTTTCCCATTCTCCTTAAAAAGAGAAACCCGATGACCACTGACACCGCGCGTCACTATTTGAAACTTCAGCGTGAACATGGGGTCTTGAGTTGGGGCCTGACCTCCTGGCTGAAATATAAAACCTAAACTTTTTGGGAAGCAAATAATTCGGAGATCGAATGTTATCCATTAAACCAGGTCAAAGATATGCGGATGTGTTTTTCGTCCTGATCCTCTTGATCATCTTTGGTTTTTCATCCCTGCTTTTTTTGGATCGATTCCCAAAGACCTGGATGGATGAAGCCTGGGATTCAACGACCGCTTACACATTTCAATTGGATGGGACTTTCCGCAACACCTCTCTGGTTGACCCTGCATTTGGAAATCAAGATGTCCATTTTTTACAGCCGAGGATCTTCTCCAACGTGGTCATGGCTCCCTTCTTTGCATGGCTAGGAGTTGGTAATTTTCAAGGGCGGCTGGCATCGGTATTTGTGGGTGCTCTTGCAGTTACCGGGATCTATCTTTTGGCACGCAAGATGGGCGGCCCGATATTTGCCGCTGTCTGTGCCTTGCTTTTGATCTTCGATAACCTGTTTTTTGTCGTTACCAGAACGATCCGCCCTGAAATTTATGTGACCGCGATCTCGATCTGGGCTTTGTATTTCATTTTGGGTGGGGTGAACTCATTCTGGAAGTTGTTTACTGGCGGGGTGTTGCTTGGTATTTCCTTATACACCCATCCGAATTCCTTTTTGGTCTTGATCGCGGTTTTTATTGCGGCTCTGTCTCAAGTGAAAATAAAACAATATGGAAAGATTCTCTTTCCCGTGATTTTGGGAGTTATCCTCGGATTTCTTCCCTATGCATATTACGTCTGGGATCAGGACGGTGCCAATCAATTCCGTGACTTCTGGCTTCAAATTCAGCACAGGGCTGAAATGCTGAAAGACCCAGGTGCGTTCTTCTCCGGGGCGCTGACCGCTGAGCTGGAAAGATATGGCTCCTATATATTTTTCCCGTACCGTTTGCTGATTTTTCTTATCCAGTTCCTTGCTGTTGGATATGCATTCTACAAATGGATAGATGGGCTTAACAGAGCCATGTTGATCTTTATTTTTGTTCATGTCTTGCTGTTCCCGATCCTGATCAGCGCCAAAACATCGCGTTACTTAACTGTATTGATGCCTGTTGTGATCATTCTTGTGGTGCGGATGGTTTGGGAGATGGCTGGCTGGCCATACGATATCAATTTATCCGGGATGTCTGCCTCCATTATGAAGTTAAACCGATCTGTACTGATTCCTGTTGCGTTGATACTGGTTCTTTTTGCCAATCAAGCGGGCGGGGATGTCTGGGCGGTGTGGAAATCTCGCGATTGCTCCTTTGCCCCGTTTATTTCTCAACTGCGCCTGCTTATCCCATCAGATGTAAAGGTGTGGGGCCCCATGACATTTTGGTTCGGCTTTTACGACCACCCATATCGCACACAATGGACCGTGAACACGGAAGAAGAGATGAACGATTTTCAACCTGAATATGTAATTCTTTACGACAATGTCGAGATATGGGCCAATCAAACGGGTGTTACCAAACGGCTGGATCCCAATTACGAAAGAATGGAAGCCATCCGCAATTTATTGGTTCAGCTTGCAAAGAGCAGAGGTGTTGTTGCTGGCTCGGTCCCAAACAGTTGTTATGGGAATATCGAAGTCTTCAAATTGACGTGGAAGTAGCGTGTTTTGATCTCGCAAAGGAGTATGGCTTTGAATGAAAAGTTGAACATCCTGATGGTCACACATCATCGTCGATTTAAGTCCCGACCGAGGTCACATGCCATGGCAAAGCATTTGGTTCAAAGAGGGCACAAGGTTACGCTGATCGTTATTGCAGATCAACGCAGATTTGGCATTGTCAATTCGGAATGGGATGGCGTGCAGGTCATCGAAACCCCCGATCTTTTATGGGGACAATTACGTTCGGGTTGGGATCCGTGGGACTTGCTTAATCGGATCTTATATTTGAGTCACAATCACGAACACTTTGACCTGATCCATTGTTTTGAAACCCGCCCGGCGACAATTTACCCAGCCCTGCTTTACAGCCGACGTCACGATATTCCGCTTGTCACCGATTGGAATGATTGGTGGGGGCGCGGCGGGCTTATCGACGAGGTTCGCCCAGCGTGGTATCGACTCCTATTCGGTACTGTTGAGACTTACTATGAAGAAGCGTTCCGCACACAAGGCGCAGGCCTCACCGTAATATCTTCGGCGCTGGGCAGGCGTGCCGAAGGATTGGGGGTATGTCCTGAGCGGATTCTGCATTTGCCCAGCGGTACCTTCCCCGAAATTTTCCGTCCGCGTGAGAAGATGATTTGTCGTGAACGCTTTGGCCTGCCCTTTTCAACACCTGTCATCGGCTTTTCCAGTTTGGATTCCCACCTGGATCTGGGTGTTGTTTTGCAGGCCCTGGCCATCGTGGCCAGACAATACCCGAGTGTGAAACTTATTATCACAGGCAAGCCTTCCAATGCGGTCGTTGAACTGGTCAGAACTTATGGCGTGGAGAGCAATGTTCATTTGACCGGCTATTTGCAGGATGAAGAACTTCCCTGGGCGTTGAGTTGCGCAGACTTATTCGTCCTGCCCCTTGCCGATAAAGTTTACAACGTTGGACGCTGGCCCAACAAGATATGCGATTATATGAGTCTTGGAAGGCCCACCGTTTCGAATCCTGTTGGAGATATCAAGGGCCTTTTCGAAGATCACAAGATCGGGGTTCTTGCCAGTTGGGACCCTGTCGATTTTTCTGAAAAGATACTTTATCTACTCAAAAACCCTGAGATCGCCTTCAGGCTGGGTGACAATGCCAGAGATGCCGCCGTCACAGTATATGACTGGAAACTACTGGTCTGTCGCCTTGAAGAATTTTATGCAACATTGCTTAATGTCCGCTCGCCTTCCCTGATGGAGATGTGATGTCCAAAGAATCTTTGTCTTCTATTTATGAAGTGCAAAAATTTTCCTGGATTTGGATCGTCCTTGTGCTTATGCTGGGCACGCTTCTGAGACTCTACGATCTGGGCACTGAGAGTTACTGGTCTGATGAAATGTACACAGTTTACGAGGTTCAACAAACCATTCCTCAGGTTATTGAATCAGGCAGATTGGACCAGCCGCCGGGGTATTACATTCCGTTTCATTTTTGGGTGCAGATTTTTGGACTGAGCGAAGCAGGTACGCGTTCATTCTCAACGTTGGCTGGTGTTGCCTCGATCTTCATTCTCTACCTTGTGGGAAAGGAATTGTTTGGTCACGGGGTTGGCCTGCTCAGCGCCTTCCTGATGTCGATCTCCGAGTTCCAGATCTATTATTCCCAGACGGCCCGCTTCTACAGTCTTTTTGAATTTACAACACTGCTTTCATTCCTTTTTTTCATTCTATCTCTCCGCAGAAAGCAATATCTCTATTTTATTCTTAACGGAGCGGCGAGCATCTTCATGGTTTATAGCAATGTGTTCGGGCTGTTTGTTCTTGCGGCGCAGAATTTGTTCTCCTTCCTGTATTGGAAAAAATACAAGGAGATGGCGGTCGCCTGGCTGGCATGTCAGGTATTGATCGTGCTTGCCATGGCACCGTATTTTTATCCGCTGTTGTTTGGCGCGAGTGGTGTGGAGGATGCAGCCGTCTTAAACATCGGGAACATCCCACCGCCATCCCTGCTTCATCCGTTTTATGCGATGTATCGTTTTCTCCTGCCTTTTCGCCGTGAAAGCGGCTGGGACCTTGTCTTTGTAAGTTATGCAATAGCTGGCACGTTGCTGCTGGCAGGTACTTGGTTCTATGCCAGCCGACAGGAAAAAAGCAGCTGGATTGATTCAGCCAGAGGGTCACTCTCCAGTCTTGATGATGTGACCGAACTTTCGGAAAAACTAGTCCTGCTTGGCTTTTGGCTGCTGTTCCCCATTCTGCTGCCGTTCATTGTTTCCATTTTGATGATCCCGATCTACAAGGTTTATTACACCATCAACGCTGCCCCTGCTTTGTATCTATTGCTGGCGTTGATCATGGTCCATGCGCGTAAAGCAGTGCCGTTACTGGTCTCGTTGGGAACAGTGACAATCATGATCGTGCCTGGGCTGGTCTACTTCTATGTGACTGATTTCAACCCGCAAGTGAGGGATGCTGCGAAGTATGTCTATGAATCTCCTGATTCCGGTGATCTTATCGTATACGTCCCTGATGGCGATTTTGGGTTTCAAAATGACATCGAACAAAGATTGTTCGAATGGTATTACGAAGGTGCTCTTCCGGGGTGCAGCATGGTTGGCTGGCTCAAGGATGACGTTTCGATTTCAGGAGCATTGACTCAATGCATCGCGGGTCATGACCGTTTTTGGGTGGTCATTCCTGATAGTCAGACTGAATCTTCCATTCGTTATAAATCGTTTTTTCTAGATCCTGGCCAAGGTGCCATGCAATTGATAAAGGAAGAAAAATTTATCGGGCTTTCAACGTACTTGTTCGAATTAAAAAAATGAGAATCGCAAGGACTTGAAAATGAATTTGCAGAAGAAACATGATGTGATCGAATATGTAAACGCCCCCGGTGTTTTTCAGCGCCAGCTTTGGGTTGACTGGATGAAAGGCATCGCCCTGATATGGATTTTTATTAACCATGCGGTTGAGGTTGTTTTTGGCGGCCCATATCTTGGAAACCCCGGTTCCTGGTGGCCTCCGCTGCAAGAGCGGATTGCCCAATGGATTCCTCTGGATGGTTATGGTGTATGGACTATTCCAGTAAATATCTGGCGATATATCGGCTGGCTGGGAGATCAGGGAGTTAGTCTGTTTCTTGTGGTGAGCGGTTTTGGCCTGACTTGGGGAGTTCTTTCCAAATACAAGGATTCGTTCCCTGTTGACCAATTCTATAAACAGCGTTTGTTCCGCATATTTCCTTTATGGTGGGGCGTTCATATTTTTTTTCTTGTTGCAAGTTATATGACTGATATAAAGGCATTGGACATGAGCCTGGGTGATCCCAATTTTTATCTCAGCTTGGTTGGTTTTCGTGCGTCCCCCGGTACCTTCTTCTATTTCGCTCCCGCTTGGTGGTATATCGGGCTGCTCATCCAGCTTTACCTGGTCTACCCAATACTTTTGGAAGCCCTTAAACGGATGGGAGCCTTTCAGTTTTTGTTGTTTGGCTCTCTTGCCGCATTTATTGTTCGCGCGGGTGTCATATTCTTTGAGTTCAAAGTCAGTTCGCTTTTGTATGGTGCATTTTTTATCACTCGATTGCCTGAATTTGCTTTTGGGATGGCCTTTGCCTGGTGCCTTCGGAATAACGCCCAACAGGTATACGACTTGATGTCTTCCCGTTGGACAATGTTCATATCCATCGGGTTATATATTTCTGGAACGCTTCTCTCTATCACCTGGGCTGGGATGACTGTTGCACCTTTTATGGTTGGAGTAGGAATCTTTGGCATCCTGTACGGGATATTAGGTAATAAAAAAGAGACTTCTTCCCCTATTGCAGGCGTTTTTACCTGGGTAGGCAGGCATTCATATTCCCTTTATTTGGTACACCATCCGATTCTGGCAATTTTAGTGCCGATCCATGCCTTGGGAGGCACACTTCTTTCGATTCTTGGTTCAATCATTGGTGCCATAGGTTTGGAGAAAATTGTGAATAGGATCGTTGAGCCGCTAGCTGCACGACTCAAAAAGTACGATCTGAAAAAGCTGGTGAAATGGACAGCGATGGCGGCTGTTGTCATGTCCATTTGTGCCTTGGGCTTTGAGTTGGCGATACAACGATTCGATCCGCAGGAAGTTATCGTGTGGGGGGAGCAGCCATCTTTGGCTCCTCATGATGATTTTGGCTGGTACTTAAAGCCAAATCAAACCACGCATCTGCGATGGGAATCCTATGATTACTATGTTCAATCCAATGAACTGGGCTTTCCGGGTCCTTCCTATCCCGAGCAAAAAGCTCCCGGCACGATACGCATAATGACTTTTGGAGATGCCTTCACAAGCGCAGAGGGCGTTGACACAGACCAGGCATGGCCCCGCCTGCTTGAATCGGTTTTGATGACACGTTTGCCGAACCGCAAAATTGAGGTCATGGATTTTGCGATTACCGGGTACGGCCCAAATCAATATGCGGAAGTGGCGCAGACGTATATGCCCAAATACGATCCAGATATCGTTATCGTTGGTTTTTACATGAACGATTATCTTGATGTGCTTCAACGTAATGACGATTTCCAGGCACAGATTGGGTTTGGGAAACCATCTGCCACCAGTTGGTATGCGACCCTTCGCCTTTCGCATACCCGCCATTTTTTGCATAAAAGATTTGATGAAATAATGAATCTAATACGGGAAAAACCCGACCTGGGAGGATATTACAGTGGAGCGGAATTCCTTCTTCGCGAGCAGAAGAAATCGGATGCCGCCGGGCAAAGCGGCGTTTCCGAACGATTTGCCCAAATCAAGGCTATGGCCGATGCGATGGGCGCGCGGATGATTGTTTTTATGATCCCGGTACCGGTTCAGGTTTGCGGCCCTGAAGATATTGCGTATTACCCGACAGGGTATGACCTGTCTGATGAATCCATGTTTGATCTGGATAAACCGCAGAGGTGGACGCAGGAAATTGCCAGTGAATTGGATATTGAAACCTATGATTTACGAACGCCGCTTCAATCTGCGCCTGAATGTCCCTATTACCGTAACAACCTTCATTGGACAGTAGGCGGGCATGAGCTTGTGGCCGATTTCATGGCGGAAACATTAATTAAAGACAAAATTCTATCTATGGAGGAGTAAAAGTTGTTGAGAATTATATTGGCTTCCGATTGTATAGTAGCAAGACGAAATATAGAAAGGAGGAACTATGACAAACGATAACGTAAGTATTCACCCCACTGCGGAGGTATCTCCGAAGGCTCAGATCGGCGCGGGGACTCGCATCTGGCATTTGGTTCAGATTCGCGAGGGCGTCCATATTGGCAGGAATTGTATTGTCGGCAAGGATGTGTATGTTGATTTCGATGTGAAGATCGGCGACAACGTGAAGATCCAGAATGGCTGCCTGGTTTATCACGGTGTCACGCTGGAGGACGGTGTGTTCGTCGGCCCGCAGGTTTGTTTGACGAATGACCGCAATCCGCGCGCGATCACCCCGGATGGTCAGCTAAAGGGAAATGATGATTGGGTTGTTGGACCCATTCTCGTTAAGTATGGCGCGTCGCTCGGGGCTTGTTCGGTCATCCTGCCGAACGTCACCATCGGCCGTTTTGCGCTGATTGCCGCTGGTGCAGTTGTCACCCGCAATGTGCCCGATCATGGACTTGTTGTGGGCAATCCTGCGCGCCTGACGGGTTACGTTTGCGGTTGCGGCAGAAAAATGGAAAAGCAGGAAGCGGGCTATCACTGCCCGGTATGTCATTGGGACTTTACACCACAGGAGAGTTAATATGATTAACATCGCGAAACCTTTGATCGGAAAAGAAGAACAGGATGCGATCCTTGAAGTGATCAATTCAGGAATGATGGTTCAGGGAGCGCGGGTGCGGGAATTTGAGTCTCGTTTTGCGCAGATGTGCGGCGCGGAACATGCGATTGCAACCTCCTCTGGAACGACTGCTTTGCACATTGCGCTGTTGGCGCATGAGATCGGCACGGGGGATGAAGTGATCACTTCGCCGTTCAGTTTTATCGCATCGGCGAATTGTGCGCTGTATGTCGGTGCGCGCCCGATCTTTGCGGATATCGAGCCAGATTACTTCACCATTGATCCCATCCAAATTAGAAAGCGCATTACTCCGCGTACGAAAGCCATTCTGCCCGTTCACCTGTATGGTCAGGCCTGTGATATGGACGCGATCCTTGAGATCGCGCACGAACATAAGCTGGCGATCATCGAGGATGCCTGTCAGGCGCATGGCGCCACATACAAGGGACGTCCCGTCGGTTCGTTTGGCACGGCTTGCTATTCACTGTATGCCACCAAGAACATCACCACCATCGAAGGCGGCATGATCGTGACCAACGATGCGCAGGTGGCGGAACGGGCACGATTGCTTAGAAATCACGGCAGTCCGCGTACGTATGAGCATGTCTCGCTTGGTTACAACATGCGCACCACCGACCTTGCGGCTGCGATCGGACTCGTGCAGCTTGAAAAGCTCAGGCAGTGGAATGATATTCGCCGCGAAAACGCCGCCTATCTCAGTGAGCATCTGGCGAAAATACCGGGCGTGGTTGTGCCAAAGGTGCGCGAAGGCTGCGAACATATCTTCCACCAATACACCATCCGCATCCCGGACCGTGACGCGTCCGCCCAAAAACTGCGGGATGGGGGAGTGGGAGTTGGCATTCACTACCCGACGCCCATTCATCAACAGCCGCTTTACAAAGGGCTTGGCTACCATGACTCTTTGCCCATCGCTGAGACAGCCAGCCGCGAAGTGCTTTCTCTGCCGGTGCATCCCTCACTTACGAAAGACGATCTCGATTGCATTATCGAGACCGTGGCAAAGGTCTTGAACTATGAAACTATCCTTGATCGTCCCATGCTTTAACGAAGCCGAGAACGTGCCGAAGCTCCATGATGAGCTGCTGCCGGTCATTCAATCCATGCTTGAGCGTGGACGGATGAACGCCGACGAGACTCTCGAATCAGTTGAGATGATCTTTGTAGATGACGGCAGCAGTGATGGCACGCGTGCCCGGTTGAAAGAACGATTTTGTGATGTGAAGATTCCCGGGCTGAGTTTTCATTTCCTCAGGCACGAGGTCAACGCGGGTTTGGGAGCGGCGATCCGCACGGGGTTATCCCAGGCCAGCGGTGAGATCCTGATGACCGTGGACAGTGACGGGACCTATCAATTTTCGGAGATCCCCGCCCTATTGAATTGCCTGACTTCCGGGGTCGATATTGTCACAGCATCGCCGTACCATCCGCAGGGGGGCGTGATCGGTGTTCCGGAGTATCGTCTGCTTTTTAGCAAAGGCTCTTCGATGTTGTATCGAATCCTCGTTGACCGAAGTGTCTACACCTATACCTGCCTGTTCCGCGCCTATCGCGCGCGAGTGGTTCGTGAGGTGAGTTTTGATTCGAATGATTTTCTCGGCGGCACGGAATTGCTGGTCAAAGCCATGCTGAGAGGGTTTCGTGCAGTTGATTTTCCATCGGTGCTGCACAAACGCATGTATGGCGTTTCGAAGGCGCGCATTGCCCGTACCGTTCGTTCGCATCTGAAATTTATGGGATGGGTCTTGCTGCAACGCATGCGCATGACGTTGCACATGCAGGCACAGGGAACGGCTTAAATGATGGACACGATGAACAGGCATTCTGTGAAAGAGGCGATGGGTATGCAAACTGCCATTCTGTATATTTTGGTCAGCGTGTTTTTTAGCACGGTGGGCCAGCTTTTGCTCAAAGGCGGCATGAATAAACTTGGCTCGGTCACCTTGAGCTTGAATGGGCTGATCCCGATCTTGTGGCGTATGGCCATCAACCCAGGCGTTTTCTTTGGGCTGGCGCTGTATCTGGTCGGGACGATCTTCTGGCTGGCAGCCCTTTCCCGTGTGGACCTCAGTTATGCATATCCATTCGCCAGTTTGAGTTACGTGGTCATGCTGCTGGCTTCGTGGATGATGTTCGACGAAAAGATCACCCTCGCCAGAATTGCTGGGACTATCTTCATTTGTATCGGTGTCCTTGTGATCTATCGAAGCTGACTCACCCGTGCCTGATTCTGTTTCGAAGGACTGGATCAGCCAGAAAGAACAACCATGAAGATCGTATCCGTTGTTGGAGCACGCCCCGAATTCATTCAAGCCATGCCTGTCAGCCGGGCGATCAGTGATTCGCATCAGGAAATTCTGGTGCACACTGGTCAGCATTACGACTACAAAATGTCACAGCAGTTCTTTGACGAGCTTGAGATTCCCAGGCCGCATTACAACCTCGGCGTGGGATCTGGTTCGCAGGCGCGCCAGACCGCCGAGATGATGGTAAACATGGAAGATGTACTGCTCAAGGAATCGCCCGATTATGTGATCGTGCGCGGCGATACCAATTCCACACTGGCCGCTGCTTTGATTGCCAGCAAGCTGGGTATTCCCTTTGCTCATATCGAAGCAGGGGAACGCAGTTTCAACCGCCGCATGCCCGAGGAAATTAATCGCATCGTTGTGGATGCTTTGGCGGATCGTCATTTTTGTGTCAGCCATACGGCAGTGCGGAATTTACACGCGGAAGGGATTCGAGACAGCGTTTTTCAAGTGGGTGACGTGATGTTGGATGCCTTGCTCTTTGCCCGTCCGCTGGCCCGCACGAAATCAGCGGTGCTTGCGCGGCTGGGAATTCAGCCTCAAAAATATGCGCTGGCCACCATTCACCGTGCGGCCAACACCGATGACCCGCTGCGCTTGAAGTCCATTCTTACAGCGTTGGACCAAACAGGTGAAACCATCATCCTGCCGATGCATCCGCGGACTCGCAAGGCGCTTGAAGCACTCGACCTCCAATTGGCTGATTCCCTGCGAATTATTGACCCGGTCGGTTATTTTGACATGCTTACTCTGGAAGAGAACGCCCGCCTGATCGCCACCGACTCAGGCGGTGTGCAGCGCGAGGCGTATTACATGAGCATTCCATGCCTCACCCTGCGTGATGAAACTGAGTGGGTGGGCACTGTGGATGTCGGTTGGAACAAACTGGTCGGCGCTGAGCAGCAGGCCATTCTCGAAAACTGGTTTAGCTTTTCGCCTCCAGCAGAGCATCCCTTCATTTACGGAGATGGCACAGCCGCGCAGCTGATTGCTGGAATTCTTAACAACGTCCCGAACGATTAATGGAAGGAAGGTTCATATGAAGGTTGGAATCATTGGCGGTGGAATCATGGGGGTCTGCCTTGGCTATTACCTGTCAGAGCAGGGCGCCGAAGTTGAGATATTCGAAGCCTCTTCCACGATCGGCGGGCTGGCTGGTTCCATCACCCTCGAAGACGGAACCAGGGTCGACCGTTTCTATCATGCTCTTCTTTCCAGCGACAGTCATTTGAGCGGGTTATGCAACCAGCTTGGAATTGCCGATCAACTGCGCTTCAACGAAACACACATGGGTTTCTTTTATCGCGGCCGCATCCATTCCATGAACAACGTCCTTGAGTTTCTGCGTTTTCCGCCGCTTGGCTGGATCGATCGTTTCCGTCTCGGTCTCACCGTGTTGTATGCCCAATTCGTCAAAGACTGGCACAAGCTCGAAAGCATCAGTGTCGAGAAGTGGCTGCTGGCGCTGAGCGGCAAGGGTACCTATAAAAACATCTGGCTGCCCATGTTGAAAGCCAAATTCGACGGCGGATTTGGGAACACTCCTGCCACTTACATTTGGTCGCGCCTCGTGCGGATGAAGTCCACGCGCAGTGGAGCCAACCAAAAGGAACAGTGTGGCCATTTGATTGGCGGTTACATGACCTTGATCGAAGCGATGACCGCCCGCATCTTGACAACGGGAGGCCTGATCCACCTTCGAAAACCTGTCAGCCGCGTTGACATTGAAAACGGCAGGGCTGTGAAGATCATTACTGGAAATGAATCGCATCGCTTTGATGTCATCATTTCCACGATCCAGCCGCCTGTCTTTCAACGCATGCTGCCGAATGCCCCGCTTGATTATCGTGAATTGCTTGGAAGTACCCAGTATCTCGGCATTGTCTGTCCGCTGTTGGTTTTGGATCGTCCCCTCAGCGGCTACTGGACCCTCAACCTGACCGATGACAGCCTGCCTTTTACAGGCATCATCGAGACCACATCCTATATCGATCCGCAATATGTGGGCGGACATCATTTGGTGTATCTGCCGAAATACACCGCGCCTGGCAGCCGCTATCAGGATTTGTGTGATGAGGAGATCAAAGCCCAATGGCTGAGTCATCTTGAGACGATGTTCCCCAGCTTTCAGCGTAGTTGGATTCGTGATTTTCAAGTCCACCGCGAAAAATATGTGGAGCCCTTGCATGTTTTAAATGGCACGCATCTCATTCCGTCCATCCAGACTCCCATTGAGAATTTGTATCTGGTGTCGAATGCCCAGATCTACCCCGCGCTGACCAATGTTGAATCGATCAGCCGCAAGGCGCAGGAAGTTGCCGCGCTGATCCTGAACCCGTAAGGAGGATGTATGCAAACCAATTCAAAACCCTCTGCCAGTCTTTCGCTTGATCTCGATAACCTGTGGTCTTATATGAAGACACACGGCGATGCAGGCTGGGAAAGCTTCCCTTCGTATCTGGATGTGGTGGTGCCGCGCGTTTTGAAATTCCTGAAGGAGCGCAATTTGCAGATCACCTTCTTCGTCGTTGGGCAGGATGCCGCGTTGGAAAAGAATCGCGCCGCGCTAAAATCCCTGACCGAGGCGGGACATGAGATCGGCAATCATTCCTTTAATCATGAGCCCTGGCTGCAAAAATACACCCTGGAACAAGTTGAAGCGGAGATCGCCCAGGCGGAAGGGGTTATCGAAAAGGTGACCGGGCAAAAGCCGATCGGTTTTCGCGGACCAGGTTTCAGCGTGTCTGACTCGGTCATCGCGATTTTGAATCGCAGGGGATATCTGTATGACGCATCCACCCTGCCAACCTATATTGGTCCGCTGGCACGGTTGTACTATTTTATGACCGCGAAACTCAAAGACGAAGAAATGAGCAAACGTGATAATCTGTTCGGTTCGGTCAAGGATGGGTTTCGTCCGATCCGCGCGCATTTCTGGCGGAGCGAAGATGGGGTTGAGCAAAAGATCATTGAGATCCCGGTCACGACCATGCCGATCTTCAAGATCCCGATCCATGTCAGCTACATCATTTATATCGCCACCTACTCCCCGGCGTTGGCGATGTTCTATTTCAGGGTGGCCTTGTGGTTGTGCCGCATTACAGGCACGCAGCCATCCCTGCTTTTGCACCCGCTGGATTTTTTAGGTTGCGACGATATCAAGGAGCTTGCCTTTTTCCCCGCGATGAATCTTTCTCAGGATAAAAAACTCAAACTGGTCGATGAAGTGCTGCATTTATATGCGAGCCATTTCAACGTGATGCCCATGCAAAAACATGCCAATGCGATCAGGGCGTCTTTGTGAAGCAGGGAAGTCTTGAAGTTATGGCTGTGGAAATTCGTAGGCGCCGATATCGTATTCGGCTCCCTGTGGCCGCAGGATGCCTTCAAAGTCATAACCATTCAGCAGGCCAAGGTTGAAGCCTGCATTGATGAGCGGGGAGTTTTCCATTAAGTGAAAGTCGAAATTTTGCAGATCTGCAAAACCGAAATCACCCTCGCTGACGTTGTGGTCGGCGATCAATTCCGCGGAGAGGGGGGGCAAGTCCCATTGTTGGCGTTGTAATGACAGATGCTTCCGTTAGGACGCGTCCAGCCTGAAAGGGCGTTGTTGCGTATGATGGTGTTTTCCGCAATCAGCGGGTAAATGCGGATCCCATCTGCAAATCCGTGGATCGTGTTGTTATAGACCTGATTGCCATACGAGAGGCAGTTGCGCGGGGTATAGTAGTATTGATAATCAGGGTGAGCAGGGTCATTGGGCGGGAGCAGCGCCTGCGGAGGACCATTCTCTTCATCACATGGCCAGCCGACCATGTCGTCGTATGAAAATATCCCGATTCCCCAGCCTTCTGCGGTGGAGCTTTTATTTGCATGGATCACATTGTTTTGGATAAGGTTGTTGTCCCCGCCTTGAAGATTGATCCCTGAAAACACATCGAAGATATGATTGCCTTCGACGATGTTCATGTCTGCCAGGTCCCATTCGAAGAGGATGCCTGAACAGTCTGCCTGACTGTTCAGGCGGCTCAGAATGTTACCGCGGATGATGTTGTGATCGCCGAGTATGTTGAGCATCTGACAACCAAATGGGGTGTATAGCTCATCGCTGACCTTATATATCTCGTTGTCCTCGATCACGTTCTCATCGCCGTTGAACTGCATCCCTGATTCACGGTAATAGTTGTAGACTCGATTATCGTGAACATACCAGTGGTCAGTGCTGTGTTCCTCAACCCCGCCCCAGTTGTTTTTTAGCGTGAAAATACCGCTGGAGGTTTCGATGAAATCCACCCCGGCCACCTCCCAATGATCGCAATCCGAGGCCACGATCCCCGCGGACTGTTCACCCTCCATTCCCTGCATGACGATTCCTTTTTGGCTTTCAACTCCATTGGCAAGACGGCGCGGAGTTACACCCGTTCCGATAATTCTGATGTGATCTGCCTTGGGCGTTTGCCAATCTGGCGGATTTTGCGGATTGATCGAACAGGTGAATATGGGGCGGTCATTGGGTTCCGTGGCAAGCATTTTGAAAACGGCCTGCTCGCCTGGGTAATTGGTCAATGTGATCGGTTGGGATGCCGTACCAGAGTTCTCGAAGTGCCATCCATTCTTGATGCCTTCGTATTCGCCTCCGCGCACGTAGATCAGGTCGCCTGCTTTTGCAACCTCAACCACCTGCAGGATCGTCTGCCATGGCTGGTCAGAGGAACCAGATTGTGAATCGGAACCGCGCGTTCCATCCACATAGTAAATGTTTTCAGGTGTGAAGGTCGGTGTCACCGATGAAATGACAAGCGGTGTGGATGTGTGGGTGGGGACAGGCGGTGTTTGGGTTGGCGTAGGTTTGCCGCATGCCGAAAGGATACATACCCCTATCAATATCACGACCCGTACTGGTGTCATAACAGACTCCTATGGATGTCACCCTGATTTTATCGTCGCAGATTATTCTTTTATTTTACCCCCAACCTTTTCGTTTATGATTGTGTATACCTGATATGGGCGCGCAAAAAGACAAGGAAGAATTTTATGGATGATCTGCAAGCCGTTCGTCGCATCAAGGACGGCGACCTGGGTGGATTGGAAATTTTGATGGAACGCTATCAAGTCCGCGCGGTGCGGGCTGCGTTTCTGATTCTGCATGACGAATCTGCCGCGCAGGATGTGGTTCAGGAGGCATTTATTCGCATCTGTCAGCGGATTCACCAATTTGACGAATCGCGCGCCTTTGAACCGTACTTTTTTGGCAGCGTGATTCATGCCTCTTTGAACACCGCCCGGGGAAATCATAAATTTGTATCTCTGGATGAAAAATCAGAAGAAATCGAACACCTGCTCGACCGCGCGGTTTCGGTAGAATCTCAGGTGGAGTTTTCGCAATTGCAGTATGAGATTCTGGCGGCATTGTCTGAATTATCCCCGCGTCAGCGAGCCGCGATTGTCCAGCGATATTATTTGGAAATGAGTGAAAGGGAAATGACCCTTGCTTTAGACGCTGCCCCAGGAACGGTCAAATGGTTGTTGAATGCAGCCCGTGAAAGATTAAGCCGCCTGCTTGGGCGGAAAGGTGAGTCAAATGATGGCTAAAAAGACTCGTCGTGAAGTATTGGATTCAATTGCTGCTCTGCGAGTTTCGCACGGCCTCAACCTTTTTCCACATGTTGCTGAACGACTATATCGAAAGAGTTTGATGCAAACTTTGCGAGCACGCCCGATTCTTGTGATTGCCTTGCTTGTGGTGATCGCCTTATTGCTGAATGGTGTTGCCTATGCCATTGACCGTTTCGTTGGGTACATTCCAGGTTTTGGGTTCACATCTGGTTCACAAGCTGTTCTGGTGTTGGATGCGCCAATATCGCAAACTCATAACGGTATTACTTTACGGGTGGATAAAGTCGTCAGTGATGGAAACAGATTCTGGGTTGAGATGACCGTAAGCGGGTATTCGTATTTCGAGATGCAGGATCATCTGGATGCCTATCCCAACCCCGATACAGGAGAATATCCGCCTGCACATCTTGTGCTTCCGAGTGGTCAAAAAATCCAAAGCTTTTTTGGAGAAAGTCCGAATTTGGGAGCCGCAGAAATTCTTTTCCGATATGAATTCCCACCGTTGAAGGATGCACCTGTGTTGTTGACCTGGTTGTGGAAAAAATGGGCGGCGAAACTTTTATTATGCCTCTGCAAATGCGCCCGATCCATCAGAGTGAGATTGTCCCTGCCCAGCCTGAAGCGACCTCTCTCGTACAAAGTGTGGCCCACAATGGACTGACCTTTATATTGGAAAAAGTGGCGCAATCCAGCACTGAAACATTTTTTGAGTTTACTGTGCAAGCCGATGACCCTCACCTGAGCCTGCTTTCTCCGTGGAGCGTTCTGGTCACCGATCAACATGGAAACATCTATCCACTGATCGTGCATACAAAATCCTCGGTGCATTTTGGCGATACGAAGACTTATAAATCTGCGCCATTCCGCGGTGACGAACAATTGACCATGCGTTTGGTGGGCGAGATATTTACCCGCGGAAAATTACCTGCCCGGTACGGTTATTCGATAAGTGAACAGTCTCCATCGTTTCACTTCGATCCCGGCTCCGCTCCGCAAGTGGGGCAAACCTGGCAATTGGATGAAACTCTGCATGGCAAGGGATTTACCCTACATTTGATCGGCGCGCGCGTGGCTTCAGAGCATGAGATCATCTTTGAAATCGAACCCTCCACAAACGTGACTCGTGTGGCTTTTCGGGAGGAACCGCCTGCTGAAATCTGGGCCGACGCACCCACAGACGGAGGGAATATCCAACTTCGCATGGGCTACCGATCCTTGCCAAATGGGCCCTATGAAATCAGCCTTTCCACTGTAGAGTTTATGTTGGAGGAAACTTGGGAAATAAACTGGACTCCGCAGCCAGCCCCCCAACCATCAAGTGATGCACTTCTTTCCACCCCAACGCCTGATTCTGTTCCCGAAATCTACGCCACCCCAACCCTGACCTCCGCTGACCCATTCCTGTTGGAGGTGGAAGCCCTCTCTCAAAAATTCAACTCCCAGTTTGAAACTGGCCCCGCATGGATTCATGTCATCTGGGAAGGTGGACAATACCAAACCCCGGGATTGCCAAGTTACCCGCCCGCGTATTACACGATTGAAAAATGGCTGGAGATCAATAAAGACGGTGTAATAATTCGTCAACTAAGCACCGATAGGGATGTTGATGAAATTATCCTCCAACAAAATGTGAGGGTGGCTGGTTATGGAGTCAATCTTACACAGGGGAATGGCGGCACGGTGAGTTCCGAGTCTCTGCAACGATTTAGGGAGGATTACGTCGTTGATGTGCTTGATCGAGCTTTTCAAAATGGACAATCTGTACAACATGAGGAAACCACCTGCGAAGGGCAACCCTGCTGGTTGATCTGGATGCAGTCTAATGTAGAACCATTTCGCCACCCCGCAACGCAAAAGATGGTCATAGGCAATATCCAAAAGATATGGATGGACCTCCAAATAGGAAAGCTCATTCGCTCTGAGAACATTTGGTTATATGAAGATGGCACGGAGAAAATCGAAGCCTTTTACGGGCTCCGTATCATCGAAAAACTGGATTCGGCTCCGAAGGAAGTTTTGGATATTTTTTCAAGAATCATCCTCCCGTAAGTAAAAATGACTGGAAGATGGAATTATTTCCTTAGCAACAAAGCAAATTATGAGGTTGTGGCCGCCTGTTTTGTCCGCTTTTTGAAGATTGCGCGTTTAATACTGTAGAGTTTCCTTTGCAAAGGGTATCGAATGTCAAATCAAAATATGGGTCGAAAAGATGCGCCTCCCAATTTGGGAGATGCGCTGATACAGGATGCACAGCATGGCGAACCTGCTGCGCTGGCGGCGATTTATGACGCGTACGCGCTCCGCATCCACCGTTACTTTTACAGCCGCGTGGAGAATTCTGCCGATGCCGAAGACCTTGCCGCGCAGACCTTCCTTAGTGTCATTGAGGCTTTGCCGCGCTATCAGCACCGTGGTCAATTCACGGCGTGGATCTTTCAAGTCGCTCGGAGCAAGGCAATGGATTTTTTCCGCCGGAACCACTCAACGGTCCAGCATGATGCGGAGGTAATGGGCGGCGCTTTCGATGACACACTGGAACAGGTCATTCAAGTTCAGGATGTAGAACGGCTGCGTCACCTCATCCGCTTTCTGGATGACGACGAGCGCGAATTGCTGCGTCTGCGTTTTGTGATCGAACTCTCGTATGTTGAGATCGCCGAACTGCTTGGACGAAAAGAAGATGCCGTCAGAAAATCTGTGAACCGCACGCTCGAACGGTTGCACCTGCTGATGGAGGCCAAACATGTCTAAGCCCAATTACCCGCCCGAATTCGAAACACAGGTGCGGCAGGCGATGGAAGTGCCCGAACCAAAATCCGAAACACTGGACGCCCTGCGCGAACAGTTCATCGCCCGCGGAATTTCCTCGCTCAAAGCGGACCGTCAGCCTGATCCTGCTCCCAATCCTTTTCGACCCGAAAAGGAATCGAACAAAATGAATCGCAAACTATTTCGCTTTTCCCCGCGCCTTGCATGGGGCGTAGCCCTGCTTATTCTCGCAAGCCTGCTCGTGATTGCGTTCTCCTCACCGAATGTGGTGACCGCCCTGCGCCGCCTGCTTGGGTATGTCCCCGGTGTGGGTGTGGTGGAGCAAAGCCCATCTCTGCGCATGTTGGCCGAACCTGTCACTGTGACTCGCGAAAGCGTGACCCTCACCATCGATCAGGCTGTTTTAACCAATGAAAAAACAGTTGTCGTATATTCCTACGTAACGCCTTTGTATGATTCTGACGATGGCTTTTTCATGGATGGCCCAACTTGGCAACCCTGCATTGGTTTTGCCCGATGGAACCCGTCTCGAAATAAAAACTGGACGTCAGGTGAGCACGATGGATTGTTCCGAATGTGGTGACATCCGTTATGCGATGGAATTCGCGCCCATTCCCGCCGATGTTCACGAGGCGACCCTTGAAATACCCAATCTGGTTGGGTTGCAGAACAGCCTGACACCCCTGGATTGGGTCATTGATCTGAAATTTGCGCCCGCCGACCCATCCACCATCATCCCTGTCATCGAATACCAGCCGACGGTGACACTGGTCAGTGTGACGAGTGCCTCGACAACATCGATCCCCGAAACCTATGGAGCAACCCTTGTGCTTGATAAATCCGCGTCACTTCCTGATGGATATATTCTGTATGGCAACATCACGTGGACCGATCCCATCATCCCCCGTATGGATTGAATGCCACGTTGGCGGGCATCAAGGACGCGAATGGAAATGACATCCCCTTCGAGTATGCCGATGAGGAAGCATACCCAAAGCAGGGAGAATTACGCGGATATTGGGCGTATAAGATACCGCAGATGAATTTCTCTGTGCCGCTGACTTTATCTTTCGCGGTGAATGCATGGGTGACTTTGATGGATTCGCCCTCGTTCACTTTCGACCCCAGGATTTTTCATGTTCACCATGCAATCTGATTCGAACATCGTCGGCGCAAACATCATTGACCTCCAGCATCCGCCCATGGGTGGCGGCGGTGGCGGGGGAGGTGTGCCTGTCGTCAATCTGCCTTTCTTTGTTGGGTTTGGCTATCAAGTCCCCGTTCCGACTGGGCCGCTCACAATGACCTTCCAATCGGTGAATGTGCTTCTTCCGGGTGATTGGTCAGTCACCTGGTCGCCTGCTGCGCCGTAAAATCGGCTATTTGCTCTCGTCCAGTTTGATCAACCCAACCCGCATGGCGGCCAGCACCGCCTGCGCGCGGTTGGGTTGTTTCATTTTTTCGAGAATGTTCTTGGCGTGGCTGCGGACCGTCTCTTCGCTCACGTTCAATTGCCCTGCGATCTGTTTGTAGGTGTTCGGCGATGCCATCCATTCGAGGATCTCGATTTCGCGCGGTGTCAGCGAAATGGAAGGCGCATGATGCGGTTGTATTCGTCCAAGCACTTTCTTCATCACATCAGGATGAAGATATGCCTCACCATGCACCACCGCATGAATGGCACGCACCAATTCACCAGGCTCGATGTTCTTCAACACATAACCTTCGATCCCCGCCGCAACCAGGTCGAAGACACGGTCATCCACTTCGGTGCCTGTCAGCATCATCACTTTGATTTTTGGATTTGATTTCCGCAGCGCGAGCGCCATCTCCTGACCGTCCATTTCGGGCATGACCAGATCAACGAGGACGATATCTGGATTTAGATTCTTCGCCGCCTCCAGGCCGATTCGCCCATTTTCCGCTTCGCCTACGACCTCTAAATCTGATTCCAGACGAAGGACCATCGCCAACCCTTTGCGGACCACGGCATGGTCATCTACGATGAGGATGCGAATCGACTCAGGCATGGTGATGGTGTCCGTTGTTGGGGAGGTTGAATCATGATGCGCGCGCCTGCGTTGGGTTGGGAGATGATTTCACAATCACCGCCCATGGCGCGGGCGCGTTCCTGAATTCCATGCAAACCGAAATGTTCGCGGTTCTGACTGCGCGAGAGCGCAATGGATGGGTCAAATCCTTTGCCTTCGTCTGAAACCACGAGATAGACTTCGTCATCGGTTACGGTCAAACACAATCTTGCTGATTGGGCTCCCGAATGGCGCGCGGAATTTGCCAGCGCTTCCTGCGCCATGCGATAAACAGTCCGCCGCATGCCTGAAGATAGGGAATTGAAGTCGCCGTGGTTGTTGAAGATAATGCTGAATGTGCGCGGGCGGCAGCAGCCGCTGACGTAGTTCGTCAGGTCTGCCATGAAGAGTTCGATATTCAAGGCGGAAGGCCACAGATCAAAGATCGAGCGGCGGACTTCGTCGTGGGCAGTGTTGGCGAGGGAGCGCAGGTCGATCAATTCCTTTTTTACGTTATCGGCCTGTTGGGGCAGCATGGTGATGCAGGCATCGAGAGAGTAGACAATGCCGAAGAGCGATTGCGCAACTGTATCGTGAATATCGCGGGCGATGCGGTTGCGCTCGGTTTCGACGGCGAGGCGTCGGGCACGGTCAATGCATAAGATGGTGGTACCAAGCGCCAGGGCGGCTTGATTCGCGACCGTCATCAGCGTGGATTCCTTCTCTTTGGTGAGTCCAGATTCTTCGACAAGCAAAATGCCGACGGGATGTTCCCTCAAGTAAAGCGGCATGACGAACCATTGATTTTGAGCGAGCCAGTTGTTAAGTTGGGGATCTTGAATAAGGGTTTTGCCTTCGGTGACGAAGCTGTTGCGGTTGAGCAAAGCCTTGATGACTTCGCCGTTTTCCGATTTAAGGGAAAGCGCTTTGGTTTGCGGAAAAGAATCTTCGCGGGGATAGACGAGCCAGCCGCCGATTTCTTCATGCGTTGGGTCTACCATTGCGACAACAGCCTTTGAAAAGCCGAGGTCGGTTACCACTGCGCCAAGCACGCGCTCCTGCACTGAAATTAGATCTGGTGCGGCTTGCAGCAAGACCGTAAGATCATGAATGATCTCCAGCTGGCGGTGTGCCGCGGAAAGTTCGTCCGTGGCCTGATTGACAGATTTGAGCAATGTAGACGGATACGCAAAGAGAAGGGGGAGAAGCCAGATGCCCGAGAGTTGTGTCGCCATCACGATGGCATCGGATGGTGTCTGTGGATTGTAGGTGTTCGCAAAAATAAATAAAGGCGTAAAGAGCAGCGATGCTATCAATGCTCCGCGCACCTGAAAAAAGAATGCGCCCGCCAACAATGGGCTGAGCGCATAAAGATAATATGGGCTGTGCGAACCTCCGCTGATTGCAAGGATGAACGCGGAGAATAGCAGGTCAATGCTGAGGAAGATGGGCTTTTCGATCACCATTCTGTTCAGTGGGCGGTTGAAAAGAGCCACAATTCCATTGATGGCTAATGCAAGCGCAAGCACCCATAGCGGATGGATCAATGCGTTCGTTTTACCCAGCATTAACAAAGCGGGTATCAGGGATACCCAGCGAAAGATGACAAGGAATATAAAAACACGGTTCGACCGAAAAATCGATTCGACTCTTGTAATCATAAAAGTTGTAAAATTGATTATATCCGAATTGGCTGTCTCCCCCGTGCGGGGGAGACAAAATCCCTTGTGTGCGGGATGGCGGTTTGTCGGTCAATTCATTATGATTTATGAGTTCCAAAGGAGGCACAAATGACAGATGTAATTAAGGAAGATCAGGTATTGGATTGCTCTGGAATGCTTTGCCCCATGCCAGTGGTGAAGACTTCGAAGGCAATGAAGGAATTGCAATCGGGGCAGATTTTGAAGATGGTCGCGACCGATCCCGGTGCGCCCCCGGATATGGAAGCATGGAGCCGCCAGACTGGCAATGAGTTGCTGCGTTCCATGACCGAAGGTGGCAAGTTCATCTTTTATCTGCGCAAGAAATAGCCTTCATTCAAAAATATCAATAGAGGTACTTATGTCAAAATCTGATCCGAATGCCCCGAAAAGACTTGCCCTTATTGCAAGCAAGGGAACATTGGACTGGGCCTACCCTCCGTTCATTCTTGCCAGTGCGGCTGCTGCGATGGGTTGGGAAGTGGCAATTTTCTTTACCTTTTACGGGTTGACTCTGCTTAAGCCCGAACTTACAGCGGCTGTTTCCCCGCTTGGTAACCCTGCCATGCCGATGAAAATGCCTTTTGGCCCCGAAGGATTTCAAAATATCAACTGGCCCATGCCTAATTTGCTTATGGCAAATGTCCCTGGTTTTGAAAGCGTGGCAACTGGTTTGATGAAACAAACCTTCAAAAACAAAGGTGTTGCTTCCATTGAGGAACTGCGCGAGGCATGTGTGGATATGGATGTCCGCATGATCGGCTGCCAGATGACAATGGATGTCTTCGGCTTCAAGCGCGAAGATTTCATCAAAGAATGCGAGATCGGCGGTGCCGCGACTTTCCTTGAGTACGCAGCAGACGCGGATGTGCAATTGTTCATCTAGGGATTTCTTGTAGGTCACGCATTCAGCGTGACCTATATTAATAAGGAGAGCATGATGGATAAACTTTCCATTCAGACGGAAACAAAAGGAAGCGTTGTAGTTGTCACGATTAGCGGCAGGATCGATTCTGAGACCGCGCCGATGTTGGACGCCGATTTGACCAAAATCATAAGCGGAAATTCAAACCTTGTTTTGGACCTCACAGGTGTGGAGTATATGTCATCGGCGGGGATTCGTGCGGTTGTGAAGGCATCGCAGGCTGTGGAAAAAAGCGGGGGCGCTGTTAAATTAGCCTCTGTGCCTGAGTCTGTTCAATCTCTTTTATACACCGTTGGTTTAAATCAAAAGATCAATACTTATTCAACTGCCAGCGAAGCAGTTGCGAGTTTCTAAATATCAAAGTAGAGGAGAGGGCAGCATGAGCGTTTGGAAGACGAACGACCCGGATACTAAAAAGATTTTGTACGTGCAAACTCACGGAGAAAAAGATCCAGAGCGTACCGCTACGCCGTTCTTTTTGGCGACTGCGGGAGCCGCGATGGATAACGAAGTCTGTATTTATTTCACCATGAACGGTCCGCAGTGTGTGGCGAAGGGCAACGGCGACACGATCATCATTCCGCGCAAGGGCGGCGGCGGCAAGGAATTGAAGTTCTTCATCGAACAGGCGCAGGAGATCGGTGTGCGCTTTCTCGTCTGCCAGCCTTCGCTCGACCTGCACGGCTACACCATGGACGATATGATCGAAGGCGTCGAAATGATCGGCGGCGCAGCGTTCAACGATATGGCTTGTGATGCCGATGCAGTGATCGGCTTTTAGATTTTAGAGAGTAGAGAATAGGGAGTAGAGAGTAGTCAAGAAGCTCTTAATCATCTATTTTCTATATCTATTTTCTTTTTCAGGAGGCAGGATGCCCACCACTTCAGAAAACTGGAATCCCGGCAAGGCTGTAGATCGTCACCCCGAAGCGACATACGAGGAAAAGGAACGCCTTTTTCTCGAGGTCAAAAACGATACGCGCTACGAAGATTTCCTGTATGGATGCTACGAATGCGGTATTTGCGTTTCAGCGTGCCCATCGGCGCGCTTCTATGACTTCAGTCCGCGTGTAATTGCGCAGGCGATGGCGCGCGAGGATGTCGAACGCATTTATGACATCATCACCGAAGACATCTGGAATTGCGCGCAGTGCTTTTCTTGCGTGCGTTGTCCGCGCCAGAATAACCCTGGGGGCTTGGTCACGATTTTGCGCGAAGTTTCTCTCAAGAACGGTTTACAAGAATCAAAAGACGCATTGCAAGGCTACAGCCGCGTTATTTACAAGGTCATGCTCAAAGGCAATCAAGTTTCGCCCGATATGCTCCAACCTGATTTCTTCCCCGATTGGGGTCCGTGGGTACAGAACTTTTCGCAAAACATGCAGGTCTGGCGCAAAGCCATTCCCATGGACTCCATCCGTGGTGTCACCGACGCAGCCTGGCGCACGGATCGCAAGACCTTGCTCGAACTTTATACGATTTGGTTTGAATCAGGCAACATGGATATCATCAAAGAGTTGGATGAAAGTTTATACGACCTGTTGACCGATGTGATGAACGAAGAATTGGAAGAAGGATAAGAGAAAAGGATGAATAAGAGAGAAAGAAACGCTTCATCCTGACCTTTGACTTTTGACCTTCGACACTTTATTGGTTCCACTCTGAGAAATGGAGAAACCCGATGACCGAATTAACCACTGTTGAACAGATCCTTGAACGAAAATCACATCCCGTTGTGCGTGACGCATCCATTGCGCCGACCGATGATATGCATGAGCGCCTGCTGGAACTTGAAGCCAAAGGCGAGATCATTTTGCAAAGAATGACGGGCGATGTTGTAGAGTTCCCAACCAAATACGGGCGCATGAAGAAGATTCCCATTGAACACACATGGCATCACAAATCCTGCGGTCACTGCGGACACATCCCCGGCTACGCTTCGTCGATTCTCTGGCTTCACCGTCAATTCAACTTGGATTACATCGACCCCACTGACCAGACTTCCTGCACTGGTTGGAACTATTACGCCTCTGGCGCATCCAATGCGGTGGGACAAGCCGCGGTGATGTCACGTAACTTCGCCGCCGCCTATGAAACGGGATACTTTCCGATGATCCATTGCGGGACATCCTTTGGACATTACAAGGAAATCCGCGAGCAACTGGTCCATCACAAAGACTTGCGCGATGACGTCCGCCGCATCCTCGATAAGATGGGCAAGCCGCTCGTCATCCCCGAAGAAATCGTCCATTACAGCGAATGGGTCTATGCCATGCGCGATAGATTCAAAGAACGCCAACTCGTGGACATGAGCGCCATCACTGCAACAGTGCATCCTGCCTGTCACTACTACAAGATCGTCGCCGAAGATGCCATCTACGACCCCGAAATCTACGGCGGACAGCGCACCGCGGTTGTGACCGCCCTGCTCGAAAAGCTCGGCGTCAACGTCGCGGATTATTCCACGTGGTTCGATTGCTGCGGATTTGGTTTCCGTCATGTGCTGGTTCAGCGCGACTTCACCCGTTCGTATGCTGTGCTTCGCAAGATCGAGACCATGATCAACGAAGCCAATCCTGATCTGACCGTCACGCACGACACAGGCTGTGTGACCACGCTCGATAAAAGTCAATTCGCCGCGAAAGCGCATGACCGCAAAGTGGGCGTGCCCGTTTTGTCTGACGCGCAAGTTGCAGCATTGGCGATGGGAGCGCATCCCTTCCGCGTGGTGCAATTCCACTGGCACTCAACAGATTGGCGTCCATTCCTTGAAAAACTCAACATCCCGTGGCAAAAATATTGGGACGAGTTCCAGGGCGACCTTGACCAGATCCGCGCGGGGACGAAATCTGGGATTACGTGGCAAGACGCGGATACGCCAATAAAACTACAGTCAATATAGTCAAGCATCGTTTACACCTGACACTTGACACAGGAGAACCACAAATGACATCTGGAAAAGTACTCATCATTGGCGGCGGACCTTCAGGACTTGAATCCGCGCGTTGTGTGGCGGAACTGGGCGGGGAAGCCATTCTCATTGAAAAGCGCGAACGTCTCGGCGGCACGCCTGACCGCGAGAACTACGCCAAGCTCACCCATCACTGGCGCGACGCGTCTGAAGCGATGGCGGATATGGCGGCGGCTGTCACCAGCAACAAAAATGTGGAAGTGAAGTATCAAGCCGAAGTGAAGGGAATGTCTGGGAGCGCTGGCAACTTCACGGTTGAGATCGAAGCGGGCGGCGCAGCCGAGTCCCTCAATGTGGGCGCGGTCATCATCGCCACGGGCTTCCAGCATTTCGATCCAGGTCGCGCGACGCAATACTACAACTATTATTCTTTTCCCGATGTCATCACGTTGACCGATCTCGAAAAGATGTTGAAGGAACACAACGTTGTGCGCCCGTCGAATGGCGAAGCGCCGAAGAAGATCGCGTTCATTCAATGCGTCGGCTCGCGCGATAGGCAAATTGGAAATGAATATTGTTCGAAAGTTTGTTGCGGCATTGCAAGCAAACAGGCGATCGAATTACGCCAGCAACTTCCCGATTCAAAAGTGATGATCTTTTATATCGACATGCGCATGTATGGTTATTGGGAAAATGAAATCTACTGGCCCGCACAGGAAAAATATAAAGTCAATTATGTGAAGGGCGTCATCAGTGAAGTGCTCAAGAAGGGCGACCAACTTTTGATCCGCGGCGAAGATACAACGATGTCGCGCCCGATGGAAGTGACGATGGATATGGTCGTGCTCTCGGTCGGCATGGAGCCGAGCGCAGGCACTCGCGCCATCGCGCAACTGATGGGCGTGAAACAAAATCAATACGGCTTCATCGAAGCGGGCGGCGCGGGCGGTCTTGACCCCGTTGCAACTTCACAGGAAGGCATCTTTGTCGCGGGCGCCGCATCTGGTCCTGCCGATCTTGATGACTCGATTGCGAAAGCAGGTCTCGCCGCCGCGCGCGCGCTGGCATCTATCCGCAAGGTGATGGCGTAACAAGTATGCACCCTCAGCGACAGAGTCACATCGTCAAGCAGCGAACGGGACCCGATGATCCCATTCTGCATGAGACCAATTTGCAGGAAGCGCTGGCGCAAGTTTCGCCAGAGGATGTGATTTCGATCGCTGACGAATTGTCTGATCGACATGAACGCCTCTTTCTTGACCTCAAATCTGATTCTGCTTCTTTGAGTTCCTCCTTCGCTGATGCCGCTTCCGCTGTCACACATACACGCGCAAATGCAAAAGTTCTAACCAATTATTTTGCTCATGGTGACTTCAATATCTTTGATGATCTGTTGAATGGCGCAGACCCAACACCCGTGCGAGTTGCAAAGTTCGTTCAAAAGTTGGACGCGCTCGACACAAGACTCGCAGTGGAACTCGCGTCTGGACTTTTATATAACACATCACCCAAAGACAACTGGCTGTGGACTCGCTGGTTATGGGACCCAACTACGGGAACGGGCATTCTTCCATTATTAGCAGGCAGTACGCACAACCTGCTCGCAGACAATCTCGCGGATGGATACTCGCGGGTGGGTTTGGTCACCGCCATGAGTATGAAGTTTGCCGAAGGCACAGGCTTGTGGACGGACAAGTTGATCGCGAATGAGAAGCGAGCGCAATTTGCCAACAGTGCTTTTCTGGCATGTGCCTACAATGTTTATCTTTACGGCACAACGAGTTGGAGATTGAGCAGAGAGTTTAATAACTTACTGCCCTCCCTGCCGAATATGGCGAGGAGGTTGCTTGGTTTGAAGAAGAAATGAAGAAAACAAGCCGAAGTTTGAAGATGGGGCTTTAACCCCAAAAGCAATGACCAATAACCAAAACAGGAGACCATAATTTATGGCCCTGGTCCAATCAAAGCAAAAGTAGTCGAAAAAGAACATGCCGTAGTGGATGGCGTGGATATTTCTGGTCACTGGAACCGCATGTTCGAACAGCGGGTCATTACCGAGTACACGCCCGAACTGATCGAGAAAATTGCAGATCTTCCCAACGCGGAATCATTTGCGAATTGTTATCAGTGCGCCAAGTGCGTCGCCGTCTGCCCCGTGGATGTGGTCGGGAATTACGGTCCGCGCAAGTTGTATCGCTACGCCCAAACAGGCATGGACTTGACCGAAGCGCCCGAGTTGTGGCTTTGCACCACCTGTGCCAACTGTCTGCGCGTGTGCCCCAAAGAAGTGAACATGGTCAAGATCATGCCCGCCGCGCGCGAGCAGGCGATTCTGGATGGCAAGTTCGTACCCGCCGAATTACAGCAGGCATTCGAGAACACCGCCAAGAGCGGCAACCCGCTCGGGCAACCCCAGCGCAAACGTGACGCGTGGATCCAGTCCGCGGGCGTGCCTGTGCCGATCATCAAAGACCTCGCCCGTCCCGTGGATGTGCTTTGGTATGTCGGCTCGTATCCGTCCTATCACCCGCGTGGCATTGACGCGGCTTCGGCGGCGGCTCGCATCTTCAACGCGCTCGGCATTGACTTTGCCATTCTCGGCAAGGAAGAAAAAGATGATGCCGACTCTCAGCGTCTGGCTGGTGAGAAGGGTCTGTTCGAGATGATGACCGAGCAAAACATCGAGACCTTCAATAAATATGAATGGGACGAACTGGTCGTCACAGGTCCGCATGAGTTGAACGCTTTCAAGAACGTGTATCCCAAATATGGCTTTGACCGACCTGTGGTTCATTACACAACTTTCCTTGCCCGTTATCTTGACCAACTCAAGCCGCTGCTCAAGCATTCTGTCAACAAGAAGATCACCTATCACGATCCATGCTATCTCGGACGTCACAACGGCGAATACGAAGCGCCGCGCAAACTGCTCGAAGCCATCCCTGGCGTGGAGTTGGTTGAAATGCAGCGCAACCGCGAGAACGGTTATTGCTGTGGCGGCGGTGGCGGCGGCATGTGGATGGACTCGTTCACAGCCAAGCACACCACCATGCGCCTCTCCGAAAAACGCGCGATGGAAGCCGCGTCCACGGGCGCGAACGTGCTGGCAGTGGCTTGCCCCTTCGAAGTCTCGCGCTTCACAGACGCGGTCAAGTCCACGGGCAATGAGCATGTGGATGTGTTGGATATTTTGGAGTTGTTGGATAAGTCCATGCGGGGCGAACAGTAGGATCAATGAAATGGTATTTACGCATTACGTAATACGTATTGCGTGATGCGTAAAACGTAAAAAGCGCAATAGGAGATTTCTGAATGAATATCGTAGTAGCCATCAAACATATCCCCAGCATTGCCGATGACCTGCCCGTCAAAGGCAATAACGTGGATTTCGACTCGGTGGATTTCGTGCTGAACGAATTCGATGAGCAATCCATCGAGCAGGCCGTTTTGGTCAAGGAAGCTGTCGGTGGGACGGTGACTGTTGTTGGGGTGGACATGATCGGGGAGTTGGACGCGGTGCTCCATCTGGCGCTTGCCAAAGGCGCAGATAAAGCCATCAAGATCACAGGGATGACCCCGCCGCGGATTCGCACATGCAAGCCAAATGGCTGGCAGAAGCGATCAAGGGCATGGGAGCGAACATGGTCTTCGCGGGCGTGCAGGCATCGAATGATCTCGATGGACAAATTGGTCCGATGATCGCGGCGTATTTGGATATGCCCTACATCGGCGGCGTGAGTTCTGTCGAAGCCAACGGCGACTCTGCCACGGTCAACAAGGAATTTGCGGGTGGCGCGGGCGCGAAGTATTCCGTGTCCATGCTGTTGGTGGCGGGCGTGCAGGCTGCGCCAAAGCCGCCGCGTTATGCGCCTGTGAGCAAAGTCCGCCAGGTGGCGCAGTCCGCCACGGTGGAGAAGGTCGCTCCGTCGGGTGACGCGGGTTCGGGATTGACGTTCAAGAAAATGGCTCCGCCCGTGGTGACGGGTCATGCCGAGATGATCGAAGGTTCGTCGAAGGAAGTGGCGAAGAAGATCGTGGAGTTGTTGAAGAGCAAGGGATTGGCATAGCCAGACGATGGACAACGGACGATAGACGATGGAAGTTCATGGTCAATCGTCAATGGTCTATGGTCTTTTGAGGAGAAAACATGAGCAATGACGTATTCGTAATCACCGAACACATGGATGGCAAGTTTTCCGATGTGTCGTTTGAAATGGTAGGAAAAGCCAAAGAGTTGGCATCCGCTTTGGGTGGGCAAGCCGTTGCGGTCGTAGTCGGAGGCGGGGTTTCATCCAATGTCTTCGCGTCTGATTCCACGATCCATGTGGATGACGCGGCGCTGTCGAATTTCAATCCCGAAGCGTATGGGAAAGTGATTGAAGCGCTGGTCAAGGAGAAGTCGCCGAAGGTGGTGATGTTCGGCTGGACGGTGACAGGCATGGATATTGCCGCGTGGCTTTCTGCGCGGACCGACATGGCGATCGTGGCGTGTCTGGCGGGTTCGTTCCCTGTGGAAGCAGGGCAAGGCTCGACGGCGGCAACGACGATGGCGTCACCTGTTGATTTGGGTTCGTTGAAGGTGAAATTTGTGGAGGCGATCAAACCCGCTGGCGGCGATGTGGATATTACGTCGCAGGTCAAGTTGGTTTCGATTGGGCGCGGAATCGGCGGCAAGGAAAATGTGGAACTCGCGGAAGAACTCGCGGGAAGGCCTCGGCGCAACGGTTTCCGCTTCCCGCCCCGTGGTGGATGCGGGCTGGCTGCCGCGCACTCGTCAGGTGGGCAAGTCGGGTTTGAAGGTCAAGCCGAAGTTGTATCTCATGCTCGGTATCTCTGGCGCGCCTGAACATCTCGAAGGCATGAAGAGCGCCGAGTTGATCATCGCGGTCAACACCGATAAGAAAGCGCCGATCTTCAACGTGGCGCATTACGGTGCGACTGCGGATCTGTTTGAAGTTGCGGAAGCAATGCTCGAACTTCTTTAAGTTCTTTACCACAAAGGAGCACAAAGGGTCACGAAGGAAAACCTTAAAACCCTTTGTGTACCTTTGTGACACTTCGTGGTTGATTCTTTTCGGGAGGGTACGTTGCTCACAACGATTGAAAAAATCATCTTCATTGTGCTGGCGATCACGGCGGCGGGGTTCACATTTCATGGGTTCAAGACCATCATCGACTCGATCCGCAAGGGACGACCTGCGCCTGAGTTGAAGAACATTCCTGCGAGTTTGCTCATCGCAGGCGATCAAGGTTTTGTTCCAGCAAACAATTTTCAAGGCGCGTAAAGTTCTCAGCGCCATTCACATGGGATTGTTCTTCGGTCTCATCACCTATGCCGTCGTCAACCTTGTGGATGTGCTCGAAGGACTCGTCCCTGGCTTTGAGTTGGTCTATGGCGGCAAGCATTTGCCCAACGCGCCCACGGGTCTCATCAATGCTTTCAATCTCATCGCCGATGTGATGAGCGGATTTTTACTAATTGCCATCACCGTGTTTTTGGTGCGCCGCTTCATCGTCAAAGACAAGGCGCTGGAGTACCGCGATAATGTTTTGCTGAATCCGAAAGTCAAAGCGGGTGGGCAGGCGCGAGATTCGCTCACCGTCGGCGTGTTCGTCATCATGCATGTTGGTGCGCGTTTGATCAGTCAAGCCTTTCGCCTCACCGAAGGCGCTGACCCGTTCATGCCCATTGCAAGTTTTCTCAATTCGATTTTCGGCGCGTCTGAAACGGGTGTGCATGTTGCGTGGTGGGTCAGCATTGGCTGGGTGATGTTCATCATCCCCTATCTCTCGCGCAGCAAGCACACGCACTTTTTCATGTCGCCTGTCAATCTCGGTTTGGCGAAACAAAATCCGCGCGGTCAACTCGACCCCGCGATTCCGCTGAAGGTCATCGAAGGTCAAAAGTTCGACCCTGGCGCGAAGGTCATTTACGATCTCGCCTGGACGCGCGTGATGGACGCCTACGCCTGCGTGCAATGCAATCGCTGTCAGGATGTCTGCCCCGCGAATTTTTAGGGACGACCGCTCTCCCCTTCGGCATTGGAAGTGAACAAGCGTTATCTTCTCAAGGAAGCGACTTTCGGCTCTCATCCTGAGAAGTTGTTGCTTCCGCTTACTGAGACAGTTATCTCCCCTGAGGCAGTTTGGTCTTGCACAACCTGCTATGCCTGTGTCCGCGTGTGTCCTGTCGGCAATGAACCGATGGCAGACATCGTGGACATCCGCCGCCGCATGTTGATCGACGGCTACGAAATTGACAGCGGCGTGCAGAACGCGCTTCAATCTCTCGCCACCAACGGCAACTGGATGAGCAAAGGCAAACGTCTGCGCGGACGCTGGGCGAAGGAGATGGAGTTCCCCGTCAAGAACGCGACCGAAGAACCCGTGGAGCATTTGTGGTTCGTCGGCGATACCGCTTCATTCGATGAGCGCGTCATTCCGAATACAAAAATGGTTGCGCGGCTCTTCAATCAAGGCGGCTTGGACTTCGGCATTATGTACCAGAACGAATCCAATTCTGGTAACGATGTCCGCCGCGTGGGTGAAGAAGGTCTGTTCGAGCAACTCGTTGAGCAGAACATCGCGGCGTTTGGCAAAGCGCAATTCAAGCAGATCGTCACCACCGACCCGCACTCGTTCAACACGCTCAAGAACGAGTATCCGCAATTCGGCGGGACGTTTGAAGTGAAGCATTACACCGTGACCTTGCTCAAGTTAATTGAAGAAGGCAAACTCACGATCAAGAATAAACTGTCGAATTACAAAGTCACCTTCTACGACCCATGCTATCTCGGACGTTACAACGGCGGATTCACCGCTCCGCGCAAGTTGCTTGAATTGCTCGGCGTGGAATTCGTCGAAATGCCGCGTAATTGCGAGAACTCATTCTGTTGCGGCGCAGGCGGCGGACAGATTTGGATGGGCAAGGTTGCGCCTGGGGAACGTCCTGCCGAGAACCGAATCAAAGAAGCGTTGACCACCTTCGGCGAAGGCGCAAACGCGAAGACTCAACTCTTCATCGTCACCTGTCCGAAGGATATGGTCATGTACTCCGACGCGGTCAAGACGACTGGCAACGAAGGCAAGATCGAAGTCCGCGACATCATTCAGTTGGTGGCGGAAGCCGTCGGTGTGGAAATTCCGCTCGAAGCGGAAGCAGTTGCGGCTTAAGAGAGAAGCGATACTCGATATTCGAAAATCGAATTATCGAGTATCGAATATCGACCATGTTCAAATGTCCCTATTGCGATTTTAGCGGTAAGCGTTCCGAAGTCCATAATCACCTGGCGGAGAAATCATGGCGATACGCTCGGGTGTGCGCGTGGACGAATTTACAAAGCACACGTTTTACGTGATCACCTGTCCCGTTTGCGGCGCGAGTTACGAACAGGTCACAAAGAAAGCGCGCCGCGACCCGAGTTTTGTGTCAGAATATGAATACGAAATTCGGTTGGTTGTTTTCGATCTACTTCTGTATCACCTGCAAGGTGAACACCAACTAGGAGAATAAAAAAATGGCAACAGTTCGTGGATGTAACATACCTGAAAATCTCTACTATTGGGTGGAGAAACACGCCTGGGCATTGCCCATGGACGATGGCACCGTGAAGATCGGTATCACCGACGTGGCGCAGAATTTGGCGAAGGGCATTGTCAATGCCACGCCGAAGGACGCGGGGCGCACGGTGCAAAAGGGAAAATCGGCGGGGACGTTGGAAAGCGGTAAGTGGGTGGGACCTGTGACTTCACCAGTGACAGGCGAGATCGTGGAAGTGAATGAAGCGATGAAAGGCAAACCGTCATTGATAAATAGCGACCCGTATGGCGAAGGCTGGTTCGTGAAAGTAAAGCCCACCGATTGGGCTGGCGAAAGCGCGTCACTGTTGACGGGTGAAGCAGCGGTGGCAGCGTATCAGAAGTTTATGGAAGAGCAAAATCTTTCGTTTGAGTAATTTGAGATTGGAGATTGGTAATTACCAATCTCCAATTACCATTTACCAATGATCTTCTACGCCTGCGACATCCCCGAAGACCTGACCTACGACATCGAGCGCGATGTGTGGATCCGCTTTGATGGTGAGTTTGCCACACTCGGCATGACCGATGTCGCCCAAACCCGCTGTGGAAAATTTGCAGCGCTCAGTTTTCGGGAAGTTGGCAAAAAGGTTATACAAGGCAAGGCGTTGGTGACGATCGAATCCGCCAAGTGGGTGGGACCGTTCCCTGCGCCGTTCTCGTGCGAGATTATCGCAACGAATGAAGAAGCCTTTGCAAAGAATATTCTGCTCGCCAACAAAGAACCGTATGCCGATGGCTGGCTCGTCAAAGTAAGACCGACGAATCTCGAAGCAGAATCCAGTCACCTGGTCACGGGTGAAGCGGCGGCAGAGAAGTACAAGGAACGAATCAAGGAACTGAAAGTCAATTGTTTGAGATGTATTGATTAGACGATGGACGACAGACCGCGGACGATGGTCAATGGTCTATCGTCCATCGTCATGATTTCAACTTAGAGGAGACCTCGAATGTCCAAGAAAATCCGTTTACTGTATATGGAAGGCGTATCCCCGCTCCGCTCGCAGACCGTTTATCACGCGGTCGGGTACGCCATGAAAGAAAGCACGCCCAACACCATCATCATGGTCTCACCCAATGGACCGTATGTGAGTGTTGGTTACCATCAGGATATCCAAAAGGAAGTGGATTTGGATTATTGCGAAAAACACAACCTGCCCGTTTATCGCCGCGAAGTAGGCGGCGGCGCAGTGTTTTTGGACAACGGTCAATTGTTCACGCAATGGATTTTCCACAAGGAAGATTTACCCGCCACGTTGGAAGAACGCTTCAAACTTTACATTGACCCCATCGTGCAGACCTATCAGGAACTCGGCATTCCCGCCAACCTGCGCCCGATCAATGACATCCATGTCAACGGCAAGAAGATCGGCGGCACAGGCGCGGCGCAGATGGGCATTGCCGAAATTCTCGTCGGCAGTCTGATGTACACCTTCGACAAGAAGACCATGTCGCAGGTCTTGAAAGTCCCCTCTGAGAAAATGCGCGACAAGATTTTTGAATCACTTGAAGCCTACATGACCACGATGTCTGAGCAACTTGGCTCCACGCCCGACCGCGCAACGGTCAAAGACTTGTATATGAAGAAAGTCTCCGAAGCGTTGGGTATGGAAGTTTACGAAGGCGAATGGACTGAGGAAGAAGAAGCGATGGCAAAGGAAATTGACGCGCGCTTCCTTTCTGATGAATGGCTGAATCAAAAGGGTCAACTCAAACAGCAGGGCGTGAAAATTCATCAGGATGTACACATCGTCGAAGCGGCATTCAAGGCGCAGGGCGGGTTGATCCGTATCATCGCCCGCTTGCGTGAAGGTCGCATTGACGACGTCACCATCTCTGGCGATTTCACCCTGCTGCCCGTCTTCGCTCTCGGCGCGCTCGAACAATCCCTGCGCGGTGTCGCTGCCACGCCTGAGAATCTCAAATCCAAAATTGAAGAAGCGTACTATCGCCTCAACATCCAATCCCCTGGCGTCACACCCACTGATTTCACAACGGCGATCATGAATGCCGTAACTCCTCCACAAGCAGCCTAATCAAACGAAAGAAGAAAGACGAAAGAAACTTCTTTCCTCTTTCTTCTTTCATCCTTATCAAATGACTCAAAACTACGGCTTCCTAATCGACCAATCCAAATGTATCGGCTGTCACGCCTGTTCCACGGCGTGCAAGTCCGAGAATCAAGTGCCGCTTGGCGTGTATCGCACGTGGGTCAAGTATGTGGAGACAGGCTCCTACCCCGATGTGCGCCGCCGCTTTCAAGTAACGCGCTGCAATCACTGCGCCAACCCGCCTTGCGTGCGCATCTGTCCCGTCAGCGCCATGTATCAACGCCATGACGGCATCGTTGAGTTCGACCCGAGCATCTGCATCGGATGTAAATCCTGCATGCAAGCCTGCCCCTACGACTCGATCTATCTCGACCCCGAAACCAACACCGCCGCGAAATGCACTTTCTGCGCGCATCGTTTGGATGTGGGACTCGAACCCGCCTGCGTCGTCGTCTGCCCCGAACATGCGATTCTCGCTGGCGACTTGAACGACCCCGCTTCGGAAATAAGCCGAAAGTTGTCCACTGCGCAAGTGACAGTTCGCAAGCCTGAGCAGGGGACTGCTCCCAAGCTGTTCTACATCAACGGCAACGATTGGTCGCTGCATCCTTCCGCCACTCAAACCCACGACTCATATGTGTGGGCAGATAAAGTCACCGAACAAAACGTCACTGCTTATGAGCGCGGTGCGATCGCTTTGCCTGTCTTGAAATCCAAATCGGGCACGCCCATCCGCACCCCGCAGACTCAAGGCGAGCCGCTCAACGGTCCCATTCAGTTTGGCGGACGCGTCGCCGAGCATATGGTGCAGACCGCATACACCGCACAGCACAAGATCAACTGGCATTGGGAACTGCCTTCGTATCTCGTCACCAAAAACATCGCAGGCGGACTCTTCATGCTCTTGAGTCTCGGCTCGATGTTCAACTTGATCAACTACGACCCAGCCACCTTCCTTGTAATGGGATTCACGGCGATGGTCTTTATGCTTATCACTGTGATATTGCTTATCAAAGACCTCTCACAGCCGAAACGCTTCTTGAATATCATGCTGCGTCCGCAATGGAAATCATGGGTGGCACGCGGTGCGTACATTCTTGTTGGTTTTACCGCCATTGCTGGGTTGTGGTGGTTGGTGGAAGGCGCAGCGTTTATCGGTTTGACTTCATCCTGGATGTCTTTCATGCTGCGCCCCGTCTTTGCATGGATCACATTCCCGTTCGCGCTTTTTGCTGTGATCTACACTGCCTTCCTGCTCAATCAAGCCGAAGGGCGCGACATGTGGCAAGGTCCGTTGCTGCCGTTCCAATTGCTTTCCCAGTCCATCATGGTTTCCAGCAGCGTCTTCCTTGCATTGTATGCCATTCCAGCCTTACGCCTTCCAGACGGTCTTGATGGATTTTTGCGCATGGTTCTCCCCGCAAGCATCGTCGTCAACTTAATCCTGACGCTGGCTCCCAAATTCACTTCCTTCGCAACTGATACCGCCATGCTCGCCTCGCGTGAAATGACTCACGGCAAATTCCGCAATCACTTCTGGTGGGGCGGCATTGCATTGGGGCACATCGTTCCCATTCTGCTCTGGCTCTTCGTGCCAGCCACCCTGCCCATTGCCCTGACGATCATGGTCGGCATGTTCTTCTACGAATATGCCTTCGTAATGGCGCCGCAGTACATTCCGAATTCGTAATGCGAAGATCGAACTCAACCGAGACCCTATGACCCAATCTATTCCAAAAACCTCCGCAGGCACCGCCGTCCCGCAATTCACGGACTCTAATCGTAAGCCCATCAAACTGACCGAAGTCGTCCACGAGGATGGACGCATCAGCCAGTATCCCCCAACTGACGTATGGGATGAATGGGTGGAATGGGACGGTAAGGAGTGGCCCAAGAAAGTAGCGCGGAGATATACGCTCGTGCCGACCGTCTGCTTCAATTGCGAATCTGCCTGCGGACTTCTCGCTTACGTAGACAAGGATACCTACGAGATCCGCAAGTTCGAAGGCAACCCCGTCCACCCTGGCTCGCGCGGACGTAACTGCGCCAAGGGACCCGCGACTCATAATCAAGTTTATGATCCCGAAAGAATTCTTTATCCGCTGAAGCGTGTCGGCAAACGCGGCGAAGGCAAATGGGAGCAAATCTCTTGGGAGCAGGCGCTCTCTGAAATCGCGGAGAAAATGCGCGAGAGCAAGAAGCGCCGCCCGAATGGCATCGTCTATCACGTCGGTCGCCCTGGCGAAGACGGATACACCAACCGCGTCGTGCAGACCTGGGGCATGGACGGTCACAACAGCCACACCAACATCTGCTCATCGTCTGCGCGGGCGGGCTATAACTTCTGGCTCGGGCAGGATCGCCCCAGCCCAGACTTTGCGAATGCACGAGTGATCCTTTTGATTTCAAGTCATCTCGAAACGGGACATTATTTCAACCCACATGCCCAGCGCATCATCGAAGCCAAAACGGATGGCGCAAAACTCATCACCTTCGATCCGCGCTTGAGCAACACCGCTTCTATGAGTGATGTCTGGCTGCCGACTTACCCGGGCAGTGAAAACACGATTTTGCTTTCTATTGCGAATCATCTGATCCAAAATAATCTGTACAACAAAGACTTCATGCAGAAATGGGTCAACTGGAAGGAAACACTGAGTGCAGTGGTCAGTGGACAGTTGACAGTGAACAGCAGTGAACTTGCAGAAAAGATTCGCACTGCATTAGCAACACCCAAAGACCTTCGACCTTCGACTTTCGACAATGAATTATTCAATCTGTTTGACGCATTACTGAAAGATCTCTACGCCGAATACACCTTTGAACGCGCCGCAAAGGAATCGGAAGTGCCGATCGAGCGCATTCAAGAAACTGCGCGGCTGGTTGCCAATTGCGAAGGAAAACTTGCCACGCACGTTTGGCGTTCTGCAAGCGTCGGCAATCTCGGGGGATGGCAGGTGGCGCGCTGTCTGCTGTTCCTCAATGTGCTGACGGGCAGTATCGGCAACAAGGGCGGCACATCAATGACGGGCTGGAATAAGTTCGTGCCAAAGCCGTTCAAGGGCGCGCCCGCTCCTGAAACGTGGAACGAACTGCACTACCCCATTGAGTATCCGCTTGCGCATTATGAGATGTCCATTCTTTTGCCGCACATGCTCGAAGAAGGTCGCGGCGACATTGACGTGTACTTCACGCGCGTCTACAACCCGATGTGGGTCAACCCCGATGGTTTCATGTGGCTCAAAGCGCTCAAGGATGAAGACTCAAAGATCAAGTGTTATGTGGCGCTCACGCCCACGTGGAATGAAACCGCATGGTTCGCGGATTATGTTTTGCCCACGGGTCACGGACCCGAACGTCATGACCTGATGAGTCAGGAAACGCACGCGGGACAGTGGATCGCATTCCGCCAACCTGTGCGCCGCGTTGCGATGGAACGCGCAGGCATGAAAGTTGATTTCACCTATCAAGCCAACCCTGGCGAAGTGTGGGAAGAGAACGAGTTTTGGATTCAACTCTCTGCGAAGATGGACCCCGATGGTTCGCTTGGCATTCGTCAGTGGTTCGAGAGCCCATATCGCAAAGGCGAAATCATCACCGTGGATGAATACTATCAATGGATTTTTGAAAACTCCGTGCCCGGTCTGCCTGAAGCGGCTGCAAAGGAAGGATTGACTCCATTGGCGTACATGCGCAAGTATGGAGTCTTTGAAGTTAAGAAGGAGAATTATTCTCCCTTCGACAAAACGCTTCACACTACGCCTGAAACTGGTCTGACCACCGACGAATTTGATCGTGCCCGAGACGCTTCCGGCGCTGTCCTCGGCTTGATGGTGGATGGACAACCCAAGGCGGGCTTCGATACACCCTCCAAGAAACTTGAGTTCTTCAGTGACACACTCTCCAATTGGGGCTGGGCTGAAAAAGAAAATGTCATCCCGTGGACGGTGAAGAGTCATGTCCACCCCGATACGATCGACCGCTCTAAAGGCGAGATGATCCTGCTGCCCAACTTCCGTTTGCCCACACTGATTCACACGCGCTCTGCAAATGCGAAGTGGCTGTATGAGATCTCGCACAAGAATCCGATTTGGATGAATCCCGAAGACGCACAACGGCTCGGGCTGGACACAGGCGATCTCGCTAAAGTGGAAACCGAGATCGGTCACTTCGTGGATACGGTCTGGGTCACCGAGGGCATCAAACCTGGCATCATCGCCATCAGCCACCACTTGGGGCGCTGGCGTTTGCAGGAAGATAAAGGCGTAAGCAAAGGCTCGTCGAATCTCGTGGAACTCCACGACGATGGCAAAGGCGGATTCCTCATGCGCGTCATCCACGGCGGCAAGGCATGGGAATCATCCGACCCCGATACCAGCCGCATCTGGTGGAGCAACGTCGGCGTGAACCAGAATCTCGCTCATGCAGTGCATCCTGATCCGATCAGCGGAGTCCACTGCTGGCTGCAAAAGGTATTCAGCATCCGCAAGGCAGAACCCGGCGAAAAAGCAGGCGACCTGTTCGTGGATACGAATAAGTCGATGGATATCTATCGCAAATGGCTGGCAATGACCCGCTCCGCCGACAAGGTCAGCCCCGATGGCAATCGCAGACCGATGTGGCTGAGTCGTCCGCTCAAACCGACGAAGGAAGCGTATAAGCTGCCGAAGTAATTTTGTAGGGTGACATTAATGTCGCCCTACTTTACAACGAAAGCAGTACGAAGCAATCTAAGCTATGGGTGTAGACTCACTTATAGCGCAAGAAAAATTATCAGAAAATAGAATTAGCTCTTGGTAAGTCTGAGACGGTTCTTGATCCAGAAAGAAAAATCTAATGGCAGTAAAAAAATCCACAAGAGCAAAATCCAAACCAAAACAGGAAGAAGTCGCTGAAGAACCCGTATGGACGTATCGCGGATATAAACTCAAATCAGGTGAATTCGTCACGGCGATGGTGCATTTTTTTCGCGCCGAAATTCAGCGCGCCAATGTTTGGCGCACACGTTTGGATACGACCACGAACTGGGCTGTGGTGGTTACAGGTGCGACGCTTTCCATCGCTTTTGGGCAGTCGACGGTGCATCACTCAGTGGTGTTGTTGAACACTCTGTTGGTGTTGTGGTTTTTGTTCATTGAGGCGCGGCGCTATCGCTACTATGAGTTGTGGAGTTACCGTGTGCGGCTGATGGAGACGGATTTTTACGCCGCGATGTTGGTGCCGCCGTTTCATCCTTCACCTGAATGGGCAGAGAACCTTGCCGAGAATTTATTAACGCCTAGTTTCCCTATCTCCATGTGGGAGGCGTTCGGCAGGCGTCTGCGAAGAAATTATTACTGGATCTTTTTGATTCTGCTGGCTTCATGGGTGGCGAAGATCTATCTGTTTCCTGAGGCTCCAAAAGATCTGGCAGAATTTATGATGCGCTCGTCCGTGGGTCCTATCCCTGGTGAAATCATGATCGGATTGGGGATTATGTTCTATGTTTTTCTTGCCGTGTTTGCTGTTGCCACCATCAATATGACCAAGGCAACTGGTGAAATTCTTCCCCGCTTTGGTGACGAATCTGCACCGGCAGCCCCATCTGAACAGGGCAAGCCGAAAAATATACTTTCGTTGCTAATTCCTCGCCAGCGCCGCAGACAATTACTGGCTCTGATCATCACTGACAAAGCAGATGCCGTCTCCAATCGCATTCTCACGGACTTAAAACGTGGCGTGACTGCCATGCAAGGCAAGGGCATGTATACTGGCAAAGATCGTTCGATCTTGATGTGTGCCTTGACCATTACAGAAGTTCATAACTTAAAAACAGCTGTGGCAAAAGAAGATCTAAAAGCTGTGGTAATCGTCTCGCCTGCACAGGAAATACTAGGTGGTGGGTTTGCCCCACTGGATGGAAAATAAAAATCTTGGTGTAATGATTCCCATTATCCTTGGTTTTCTTTTTCTGCAAATTGAATGGGCGAACTACCAAGTGAAGAGCATCTATTCACTCGATAATAGCCCATTTTCGCACATGTATTACATATAATTACTCCCTCATGTAGAATACCCCGATCATTCATGATCTCTTCACCACACACACCACAAATAATGCGCATTCCAGGTCTTGATACGATTTTTTCAATCGAAGTAAGCAGCTCGACTTCTGTAAATGTGAACATCTCTTCATCCGGCATGGATTGATACGCCTGCATCTGGGCAAAATAATGGCGCGGCTCGTTCGGAACAAAGGCACTGGCACGTTCGCGGATATCCAGCCTCGGCGCAATACGAATTGTGTATCCCGTTCTCGTATCCACAAAGGTGACGGCGACCTTGCCGTAATCTTCCACACGCAGGGTGCGATGCCCGACCGTGCAGCCTGTTGCGGCGATGACTCCGTCTACAAAGCAGCCGTCTGTTTCAGAGATGATGAGCAGTTCCTTCTTTTTCGGTGGTTCCGTGAAGTTAAGCGCTTTCATGCCAGCCATGCCAATCCGTGCGCCAAGGATCTGGCGCGGACAAAGATGGTCGTGGTCTTGCATGGATTTTTCAAGGATTTGGGCAAGGTTCATGGAGATGTCCTTCAAACAGTAAATACTTTTATGCTTTCATCTTCAGTTATTTCGATGCGTAAGACCTGCAAAGGTTTCACTGCCGGACCATGCGTGACATTCCCTTGCGTATCAAAAGCAGAGTTGTGACAGAGGCAGGCGAAACCAGTTTTATTCGGTTCGAGAGTGCAGCCGAGATGAGTTGTAGGTCAGGCTCAGGGCGGTGAATCCGCTTTCGGTGTGGATGAGAAACGCGGGAACCTCTGTAATGGATGTGCGCGAGCCAGTGGATACTGATCCACGGAGCCGAGATCGAATTCCGTTTTTTGTTCAGGCGCGGGGGCGTACGAGAGAAAACGAAGCAAGCCGCCAAAGGTGAGCGCTCCACTCAGGTAAAGAAAGCCATAGGATTAAGAAATGCAAGCGTGAAAGCAATGTCATTCGGGTCGGTCAGCGTTTTGGTCAACGGAAATTCATCCAGCGTACCGTGACAGGTTTTGCCTTCACGCCAGAACCGATGGAGACTCCGACACTAACATCGTGATAGGTTGAAACAGGATCGTATCGCGTTATGTGTCAACTCTATATGATATTGCATCAGTACAAATCAAAAACTGTGGAAAGAATTCTTTCTGCAGTCTATGCTCGTCTGCGAAACATATACCCGTATACCGGGTTTGTACCCTGCTAGAATGATTTTGGTAACGCTGTAGGTTTCTTGCTTACTCTCAGGGATTACTAAACGCAGGTCACCTGATCTAAATCACTCGCAGTATAATGCAGCGAATTTTACGCCGAAAACAGACACAAGGAGTGTTTATTATGCAAATCGTTTTGATGATTATTGCCGCCGTAGTGGTGGTGGCAATTGTAGCTTTGTTGGTCTACGAATACCGCATTAGCCAGCCTGATGTATTGGTCCTGTACGAAACGAATGGACAGATCAAACTGCGCAAGGGTTTGTTCTTTCCGCGTCATTTTAGTCTGCCCATCAAACGCGCGACTCATCACTTACATCTGAAGATCGAAGCCACTGCCATCGGTAATTTGGGAGTGAACATCAAACTCGCGGCGTCGCTTGCGCCTTCGCTGGAAAATATTCAGGCGTTGATCCGCATCGGTGGTTGGGATAGTGAAGCGGTGGCGCGCGCCGCGGAAGAAGTCGGCGTGCGACTCGAAACGATGGTGAAACAATTCGCAGAAAAAGCGGAAATCCACGCATTGTCATCCACCGGGCTGTTAGCGCACCTGACCGAAAATTCTGCACAGTTCAAGGGAATTTTCGGTGTGGAAGTGATCTCCCTTGCTGTACAGTCCCTCGAACCCGTTGACCCCGAAATCGCGGACGCGCTCCGCCAGCAGGAACAGGCGCGCATCCTTGAGCAAACCGAACGTTTGAATAATCAAGCGCGCGTGACGGCGGCGAAGGTCAAATATCAGGCGGATGAAGAAATCGCGGAGATGGAACATAACCTCGAAGTGAAGAAATCCGAATTGAAGAAGACCTTGCTCGAACAGGAAAGCACGCTCGCGCAGCAAAGGCTCGAAGATGAACTGGCGCGCAATCGAATGCGCCTCGCGTTTGAAAAAGAAGAACTGGAAATTTTGAAGAACAACCCCGAGCTGTTGGTGTTGACGCCGCAAGCTGCGCGCCTCGCCGAAGCCAGCCAAAGTTTGAAGAATGCCCGCACGGTTATTTCACTCTCGCCACAGGAAGCGGCATCGGGTTCCGAATTGCTCAACTTATTCCAGTCCATGCTTCACAAGGCGCTGGAATCCAAGAATAAAGAATAATGCCCCAAACTGATCCCCTGGCTTTCTTCCGCCTGAAGCAGATTCGGGTTGCGCGGGTTTCGGAAATCAGCGAAGCCACGGCTGCTGCGCCTGTTCCGCCTGAGGAACGGGTCAATTTTCATATCGGGAATCCGTTGCAAGACGCGCGGCTCTCTTCCGCGTTCCTGCGCATCGCACTCGGACTCGACGTCAACCAGCAGGAGATAAATGATGCCGATCCTGACACGCTGTTGGAATACATGGGGTGGGAAAAATCTGAAAAGCCCAAACTTGAATTTTTGATTCGTACGATCCAAAAAAGCACGCCCTACATGCCGCGCGGCGGATACAACCGCAAAGCGCCGCACACGCTCATCAAAGCATTTGCCAGGTGGCTGGAGAATCAACAAGAGCCGCTGAAGTATGACTTCGGCGAGAAATCCGCGAGGCGTGAAGTGATCCTCGCTTCGGGCGGCATTGATGAAACGCTGCGCGTGATTCTATTTGCGATTGCAAATTATTTGCAGATCACACCCGCGCGGATCTTGTGTCATCGTTACACATTTCCGCAGGCGCTTATTGGCATTCCCAATTTGATGGTCGAGCAGTTATCCGATGATGAGCGCATCGCGCGTGCGGAGTTGGAACAGTTCGTCAATCAGCAGCCCGAAGTTCCCACCTTCATGTTGATCGGCGAAATCATGGGCGAAGAGACGCGTCGCATGTTGCGCTTGTTGAGTCTCGAACGTCCGTTGTTCTTCATCGAAGCGAACAACGCGCCCAACCATCTTTCCCTCGCACGTGAAGCAAAACTGGTCCAGCGCGTGATTCGTTTGCTCACACCCGGGATTTTTTCTCCGCGTCTTGATTCGCTTTCCACGATGTTTATCGCGGGCAATGCGGATTTTCTCAGCGTCATTGAGAATGTCCACTTTCAACTCAAAGGGTCGCCCTCTGCCTCAGAAGTGGAACTGCTCAACTTTTTACTTGAAAATAATTTAGCCGACCAGCAAAAAGACCTGCCAGCCGAAATCTTTGCGGATAAAACCTGGCTGGATGAACACGGCGAAGGCAGCATCGCTGAAGTGTTGCTGTCACAACTGGCAGCGCGGGCGGGGACGCGTCTTGAAGGGCGGATGCAATCGGGCGCACAGTCACTGGCGAACGCGCTCGCGATGCTCGACGAAAAAACAAGCCTCGTCAACCGCATCATGCAAGACCGCGCCCAGGGCGGGTTGGTGGATGAGTTTGCAGGCAGTTCAGCGCTTGAACTGCTGCAAGAGTTGATTGACAATGTGCATGACCTTGAATGGCAAAAGAAACTCCAGCAAAGTTTTCTGAGTGTTTTCACCAGGCACCAACCGCAATACAAACCCGAAGCCTGCATGGTGGCGAGCGGTTCATCGCGCACGGGACTGGGCTTGCTCGGCTTCCACTGTGGATTAACTGATGTGCTCATCACCGACTTGAGTTGGTCTTACGAGCAATGCTTCCCCAATGTTCACGTTATCCCGTTGACCAGCGACCTCGCGCTTGATGTGGACGCGATGATCGCCAAACTTAAACAGTTATGCCAGAACGATCCGCGCTGGATTCAGTATGGTTGTGTGTCCATCAATAACCCAAACAATGCCACCGGCAGAGTCTTTGCGGAAAACGATATTCGCAAACTGGTCGCGTATTGTTTAGAGCATCAGATCTACGTGGTGGACGACCTCTCGTATCAGAACGTCGCGCCGATCAACGGTTTGCCCGAGATCAAAACCGTGCGGCAAGTGGCGTCTGAACTTGTGCGCGAAGGACTCATCCACGAAGAGGATGCTGACCGCGTTATTACCGTCCACTCAATGTCGAAGACGGACTGTCTCGCAGGTGCGCGCCTTTCGGTGGTGGAAATCCGCGAAGACGCGTTACGCGAACGCTTTAAGCAAATTAACGATTTGATCCTGCCCAACCTCGCCGCAATTTTTATCTGCTATCTTTTCTATCGCGGACCCCTCGAAGCGGCGCGAACGTATTGGCGCCTGCGCAACATGCTCTTCATGGAACGCACACAAGCCCTGTTGACCGCCGTTGAAAATCTACCGTCTGACCGCAATCCGTTCGAACTCAATATCATTCCCCCAACGGGCAGTATGTATCCGCTTTTGCAAGTGGGACGTTTACCCTTCGGTTTGTCGCTCGATTGGCTGGCTTCGTCACTCGCACGGCGTGGCATTGGTCTGCTGCCACTGGCAACATTCGCCCGCACCGAAAAAGGGTTCGATACGGGACGCACGACCTTCCGCCTGACATTGGGCGGCATCGATCACGCCGATGTATTGCTTATTAAAACACGCCGCTTGTTGATTGACTTGAACCGTCTAATTGCCGAAGAAGACGCGCGTTATAACCGCAAACGGCTCTCGGTACAGATTCCATCCACGCGCAGTGATGCGCTCAGCGAACGGTTACGCCAATGGGATGAACTCAGTGGAAAAATGCTGAAACAGATTCAACAGAGTCCAGCCTTCGAGCGCGTCACAGATCTGCCGTCTGCCGATGGCAACCGTCTGCAAAAAGAGTTCGCCAAAAGTTACGCGCCTGAACGGTTGAGCATCTTCCGCAGACGACTGCTTGACCGCTCGCTCATCAGCGATGAAATGATGCGCCGCGCCACGCTTGAAAACAATTGGCTGCCGAGTCACCTTGACCGCGAGTTCATGAAAGATTCGCTTTCAAACCGTCAGCAATTATTTCAACAGCGCACGTACGACCGCACTGTGCATCCCACGCAAAAATATTCACTGAAAGCAGAGATGGCGTTCGACACGCTGCTCAACTCGTTGACCTTCCATCATGTTGTTGCGCCTGAAAACGTGGAAAGGGCAGGGCAAGCCCTGCTCGCTGAATTTCTAGGGAACAACGTCAGCATTGACTCGCAACTCGAAGCCGATGAGATCATCATGGATTTCGATGCGCTCATCGCGGGTGAAAATTATTCTGATCTCTTCGCTGAGAAGAAGATCGCTCCCTTCCTCTCCTTCTGGAGCGATTGGGACGGCAGCAATCGTCCGTCGGGGCAGGGGCATCGTCTCATCGCAGCGGCGGTGATGGAAAACATCCATCGCCTCGCGCGCATCCTGGAATTGCTGCGCCAGGCAAATCCGCGCCTCGTACTTGATCCCGAATTGCTGCTTGAATTGGAACGTCTGCCACTGCAAAGCCAGCGCTTCACCCAACTGTTGAACAGTATCACGCATCTTACTCATCAGTTGGAGCAACGCTATCGTGGTATTTTGCCGTTTGCGGTTGAGTCTTCACCGCTGGAACGTCTCGCATCGCAACTCCACTTGCGCCGCGATGCCACGCGCACCCTGTGGCAGCACAATGATCGCTACGAGAAAAAAATGATCGAGTTGCGCAGTCAACGCCGCGAGATGTTGGATAAATATTTCGCGCTGAACAAACGCTTGCGCAAGCAACTCCATGCGCTGATTCCGGAGATTCAAGCAAACCGTGCCGCGGAACCGCTCCTGCGCGAAGCGGTCGGCTACCGTGATATTTTGAAGCGTTTCGTGATTACGCCGCGCATCCATCAAGGGATGATCACCGCGCGCGATCAATTCGCCATCGAGACCACCGCATACAACATGCAGGAGATCAACGCCACCGCAGGCAAGTACGGCAACCCGGGCATGGCGCTGGCAATGCAAGTCAGCATGTCCACCAAGCCTGAGGCGTTCATCGCACTCGACCGAAAAATGATCAATCAGGCAGAGAAGGTCCGCCGCGAACACCCTGAGGCAGATCTGCCCGCGATCTGGATCATTCCGCTGTTTGAAGACCTCGACGCGGTTAGCGACATCCCACAATACCTTGACCGCATTTGGGACTACGCCGCACAGAGTCGTCACACTGATCAGACTCCGCAAAGCCGTTTTGGCGAATTGCTGCCCGAAGTGTTCATTGCGGGTTCGGATCTGAGTCAGCAGATCAGTCAGGCGAACGGCGCATTCCAATATCATAAAGCGAAATACAAAATGCAAGCATGGCTGGCGGAGCATGGCGTTGCCGAAGCGGTGCGCGTCAAATTGGGCAGCGGCGAACCGATGCAGCGCCAGGGCGGATATTATTCGCACGTGGCGGGTCAGCCCGCGTTTGTAGACCTCGATAGCCATAAGCGACGCCTGGCGCGTAACCTGCCCGAAGCCGCGCAAAAAAGTACTTCGTATGCAGTCACTCCGCTGCAAGGAGTTTTCCTCGGCGGTGATTTGCGCACCTTCCAAAGCTGCATCTCCGAAGAACTGCGCACACTGCCTGTGCGTGATTTTGCAGACTTGCACTATCACATCCGTGAAGCGCAGCAAGTGCATCGCCAGAATCTGTTACGCGCGGCAGAGACGCTCGCCGAGAGCCGATTGAACATGCAAAGCCGTAGTATGCAAGAACTCGAGCGGCTCACGATTGGCATGCCCGAAGCATTGTACGAAGGTTTCCTGCAAGAACTCACTGAACATTTCCGCCACATCCTTTATGGGCGACCTGAAGATGTGATCGGCATTCACATCATTTCCTATTTCATCGGGCGTTCGATGCCGCAACTGCGCGACCGTCCCACCTCGCGCCGCCGCGCCGTGGCGGGTGTGGATCGCGGACAGCAAATCATCGCCAATGTTGCGGAAATGATCCCGCTCTCGAAGCAAGGCACATTGCTCCGCGCCATTGCACATAATCAGGCACAGACCAGCGTGTTGGGCATCAACCAACTCACAACGGGCTTGTTCCGCGCACTGGAGTATTTCGCACAAAAAACGTTTGCGGATGCCGAGCGCGATAACATGATCGCGGAGCGCATTCTGCCGCGCCTGCCTGTGTATGAAATTCTGGAAACACTGCGCCTGTATCAAGATTGGCGCGGTGAATTCCTCAAACGTCTCGAGACCGCTTTCCCGGCTGGCAACAGTGTTTTTGTCGCGCTGCGCGAAGATCAGGATGCCATGCAGCGCTTCCTGCCGCTCTTCCAGCAGGAACTGCTGCGCCGCCACGGCTTGAACGTCAGCAACTTTATTGCGGATGGAGTCTTCATCCCCGATCTATTGCCCACGCTGCGTCCCGACCTCGCCGTGTTGATGCAGCGCAATTTGTTCAACACCGATATCGACAAGATGCTCGAAGGTGCGAGAGGAAAAATGGACGCCGATTGGCAGAAAGAAGTTTCCGCCTTACTCAAACAGCCTGAACAGATCCATTATTGGCGTTCGATCATTTGGGAGTTAATGGGCGACTCGATTTATCAGCGCGTGCAAAGTTTTACCGAACTCGCCACCGCGTTGCATTCCTTCTCCGCTACACGCTCCTTCGGCGCTTCGAGTTCCGCCGCGCGCGGACAAAAGATTCCGACCGCGCTGGCGGGCTTCATCCGCACCGCGCGCGCAGATGATGAAATGCGCCAGTTCCTCGTCGGCGCGATTGATTACCTGAGTTCCTTCACCGAAGGCAGCATCGAAATCCCCGTCAGCATCATCCGTGCAATGAACGATGTGGAACGCATTGCCGTGATCGAAGAAAGTTCCCTGCCTGCAGATAAGCAAGCCATGCTGCGTTGCTGCACGCTGCAGATCGCAAGGATCGCGGGTGATAACGGGTAAGCGTTCATTGCGCAGCACGCGGATTTTTTAAGATCTGGTAAAAAACATGTGTATTAAAAAACAAAACCTTCCAGGCATTTTCGCCTGGAAGGTTTTGTTTTGCACAATTATAGTTTTTCCACTTTGAGTTCTGAAGCTAACTCCTCTGCTCAGGAAGTTGCTGCTGCTGCGATCGAAGCTATCAAAGCCTTTAGCGCGAGCGCGTCATTTGGATGGAGGAGGGGAAAGTCCGCTTGAATGGTATGTCCAAAGAAGTGCAGGCTTCAATGCCGAAAATCCCGCTTTCATTGGGCGTGTCCCGCCGCGGTTTTAAGTTTTCGCACCTTCCTGTTTTTCTGAAAATATATCGAAACAGAATTATTATTTTCGACAAACCACAAATATGACAGTTTTTGGTAGTTTTAGCCAAGTTATGTCATAATATTGTGAAAATCCAAGCCTCGCTGAAAGTAGCGGGAGTTGCAGTGTTATCGAATCAGGAGACTGCTTCATATGAAGATCACACTTATTTCACCAAAAGGACCGTTGTACCGTCATCGTGGGGGGATTTTCAAAAAGAACCTTCGTTACGCGCCACTGACATTATCCACGCTTGCCGCCTATGTTCCGCCCGAGCTCAATGCCACAGTTGAGATTCTCGACGAAGGTATCGAAGATGTGGACTTGAACCTACAAACCGACCTGATCGGGATGACGGTCATCACCGGCTCGTCGCATCGTGCTTATGAACTCGCGGCTCACTATCGCGGACGTGGGATTCCCGTCGTGCTTGGCGGACCTCATATCACGCTGATGCCAGAAGACGCCCAGCCGCATGCTGACTCCATTGTTGTGGGATATGCAGAAGATACCTGGCCCCAACTCTTGCGCGATTTTGCCGCAGGGCAAATGAAGCCGCGCTATGATATGGCGCCTGATCTCAGCCTGGCAAACCGTCCCTTCCCGAAGCGTGAGTTGATGAAGAAGCAGCACTACCTCACCACGCATGTTTTCGAAGCGACGCGTTCCTGTGTGCACAGTTGCGAATTCTGCGTTGCGCCTGCTGCATGGGGTATTCATCCGTACTTCAAACCTGTTGAAGATGTGATCGCGGATATCAAACAGCACTGGGGGCGCAAGATCATCTTCATTGACCTGAACCTCATCTCGGATAAAGAATACGCCGCCCGTCTGTTCGAGGCGATGATCCCGCTTAAGGTGAATTGGTTCGGGTTGTCCACCACGCTTCTCGGTAAGGACGATGCGCTTTTATCCCTCGCCGCCCGCAGTGGCTGCACAGGTTTGCTGATGGGTTTTGAGTCCATTTCAACTGCCAACCTGCGCCAGACCAAAAAGGGATTTAACTCTCCTGACCAATACAAAGAACTGACACAGAAACTCCACAAGTATGGCATCACGCTCATGGCATGTTTCACCTTTGGTCTCGACCATGACACCACCGATGTCTTCATGCAGACTGCCAAATTTGCCATTGATGCAGGCATTGACCTGCCGCGCTATGCCATCGTCACACCTTTCCCGAATACTGGTTTATACAAACGCCTCGAATCCGAAGGACGCATTCTCACCAAGAATTGGGAGTTGTACGATGCCCAGCACGTTGTCTTCCAGCCCAAGTTGATGACGCCTGCCGAGTTATATGAAGGTCACGAAAAAGCCTGGAAGTACACCTACTCCGCCAGCGCCATGGCGACGCGTTATCTCAAATCGCGCATCCAAACTCCTGTGTGGTGGATCGCGAACATGGGCTATCGCTTCTACTCCCATCACCTCAAGGATTTCTACAACTGCGATTGGATCATCGGTCAACTTGACGAAAGACCCGTCAGCCCGGTCTTCATGCCTGAACCCGTGACTGAAATGGCACTGCCAATGGTGGATAAAGGGGATAACGCCCCATGCGGTTAACCCTCATTCATCCCTGCATCGGTCGCCGCAAAGACCAGCCCTATATTCGTCTCTGGCAAATGGAGCCGCTTCCGCCTGCTGCCATTGCCGGGCTTACTCCTGATGGGGTGGAGATCAAATTCTACGACGACCGCATGGAGCCCATCCCATACGACGAGCCGACCGATCTGGTCGGCATCAGTGTGGAAACATACACAGCGAAACGCGCTTATCAAATTGCCAGTGAGTATCGCAAGCGCGGCGTGCCTGTGGTGATGGGCGGTTTTCATGCCACGCTTTGCCCTGAGGAAGTCTCTCAATATGCTGATTCAGTTGTCGTTGGCGAAGCTGAGACACTTTGGGAAACCGTCCTCAAAGATGCGGAACGCAAAACGCTCAAGCCGTACTACCGAGCGGATTCCCGTCCCTCTCTTGCGCGGATGAAACCCCAGCGCCTCATTTACAAGGGTAAGAATTATCTGCCCATCGGCTTGGTCGAAGCCGGACGCGGATGCCACTTCGTCTGTGACTTCTGTGCCGTGCAGACCGTCTTCGGTCACACTCAAACCCGCCGCCCTGCCGACGATATCTTCACCGAACTTGAGCAACTGCGCGAAAAACCTCTCATCTTCTTTGTGGACGATAACATTACTTCCAATATGGCACAGGCGAAAGAGTTCTTCAAAGAATTAAAGAAGTTGAAGATTCGCTGGGTGAGTCAGGCGAGTATCAACGCCGCGCACGATGAAGAATTTTTACACCTCATCAAAGAGAGCGGATGCCAGGGAGTCTTGATCGGCTTTGAATCTCTCAACCCCGACAACCTCAAGAAGATGAACAAAGGTTTCAACACCATGCAGGGTGGATACGAAAAAGCGCTTGCAAATTTGCGCAAGCACAATATCCGTCTCTACATCACCTTTGTCTTTGGCTACGATGAAGATACCGAAGCCAGTTTCAAACAAACCGTGGACTTTGCCCTGCATCACAAGTTCTACATTGCCGCCTTCAATCACCTTACGCCCTTTCCAGGCACGCCGCTCTACAAACGCCTTGAACAGGACGGGCGCTTGCTCTTCGATAAATGGTGGCTGGATGATCGCTACTCGTACAACATGATTCCCTTCCAGCCTGCTCACATGACTCCCGAACGCCTGCAACGCGGATGTGTGGATGCCCGCGCCGAATTCTACAACTGGAGTAACATCTGGAACCGCAGCATGGATTCGGTCAACCGCTCCAGCGCATTGATGTGGTGGCAGTTCTATGGCATCAATGCCATGTTCCGCCGCGAGGTGCGTCAGCGTGATTACTATCCGCTGGGGGATGAGTCTTTTAGCGGAACCCTGCTCAAAGTCCGCGAACGAGGCGAGCCGATAAACTGGTAAAGACCTTAACCACAAAAGACACGAAGGGTCACAAAGGTTTTCCTTCGTGCTTCGTGGTAAAAAAAAATCAAATCCCCATGTCCCTTCCTCCCGCCACCCTTCCCCCTGAATACCTGCCCCTCAAACGAAAGTTGATGAGCGAACACAAGGACGAATTCGCCTCCTTCCGTAAAGAGGATGTGCGCCTGCGCTTGGTCGAGATCGTCACCTTCTTTTTCGTCTGGTTGGGCGGTGCAGCGTTGACCTTGTTTGCCGTTTCGCTTTCAACCCTCTGGCTAAAACTTCCGCTGATGGCTCTCGGCGTCTTTCTATGCGGACTGGCATTCTTCGTCTTCTTCCTTGAAGTTCACGAAGGCATGCACAGCGTCTTGTTCAAAAATAAATTATTGAACGACCTTGTCTCGTTTATATTTTGCCTGCCTCTCTTCATGTCGTTGACCAGCGCCGTCATCCTGCATCTGCGGCATCATCGCTATCTCGGCGAGCAAGGCGACCCGGACGAATATCGCTTCTATGCCAAAACGAAATTGGGTTTGATGCTTCTATACTACGGACGTTTGTTCATTGCCCCTACGATCTATATCTTCTTGATCCCCGTGCTGGGATACCGCCATGGCACATCCCAACAGCGGCGGCGTATCCTGCTTGAGTTTGCCGTGATGCTGGTTTTCTACGTCTTCATATTTTCTCAAGTACCGTTCATGAATCTTTTGTTCATCTGGCTGATTCCAACTTCCGTCACAGGCTTCCTGATCGGCTTGTGGGGGCTTGCCCAGCACGCACTGACTGATGCCAAAGACCCCTTGCTTGCCAGCCGTTCTGTCCATGCCAGCCCGCTGGTTTCGTTTTGCTTCATTAATCAGAACTATCACCTCGAACATCATCTCTTCCCCGAAGTCCCCAGTTATCACCTCAAAAAAGTTTACGAAGTCACCTGGCAACAACTGCCCTATGCTCTCTCCTCCGATTCGTACATCGGCTTCATGCGGGATTTCATACGTCTGAGCATCAAACTCGAAGACAGACCCATCGGTTACACCGAGATCATTGGTTGGTGATATGCCTGCCCATCATTACGAACTCGCCACGCAACATGACGACCCCGAACTGCGCCGCCTGCTGCGTGAGAATCCATTTGCGGGTTCGATTTCGTTGTCATTGGAGCGTGAGCCGAATTACTTCCTTGCCTCCGCCACGGAAGGCACGTTTCATGAAACCCTGGTCGTGCGCGATACGAAAACGAATCAACTCGTCGGCATCGGAGATCGTTCGGTGCGCCCGCTATATGTCAACGGCGAGATAAAAGATATCGGTTACTTCAGCGGCTTGCGCGTGGACTCGAAATATCAACATGGGTTGGCGCTTGCGCGTTTTCTTGGCAAAGGCTGGGAGGGTCAGCGTGAGCAGCACAAAGATGGACGTACAAAGTTCTATCTCATGAGCATTGTTTCCGACAACAACCCCGCCCAACGTTTGCTTGATTCAAAGTTGCCGCATTATCCGCGCCTGCATCGCCACACGCACATGTGTACGTATGCCATTCACCCAGCCCGCCCCAAAAAAGAATCAAAAATAAAGATCACTCGCGCCGCTTCGGAATCAATTCCAGCCATTTTGGATTGTCTCCACCGCAACGGGATGCGTCACCAATTTGCCCCGCACTGGACGGAAGAGACGCTTCTTTCCCCGCTCACACCTGGTCTGTCCATCTCGAACTTTTTCCTCGCCCAAAGCGGATCCCGCATCCGCGGCTGCCTGGCGTTGTGGGATCAACAAGCCTGCAAGCAAACCGTCGTGCGCGGATACAGCGGCAACATGGCGCGTTTTCGCAAAGTAATTAATCTGTTCACTCCGCTGCCCGAACCTGGCACACGCCTCAACCAATGCTTCGCCTGCTTCCTCGCCGTGGACGATGACGACCCAGAAGTCTTTTCTGCTTTGTTACGAACTCTGCACAACGAAGCCGCCCGCCTCCGCTACGATTACTTTCTGCTCGGCTTGACCAAGGACAGCCCCTTTCATTCCATCGTCAAAACCTACCGACCCATCACCTACGAAAGCGACATTTACCTCGCCGCCTGGGAAGATGGCTTCGACGACATTGCCCGCGTGGTTAACCGTCCCTCCGCGCCTGAGATCGCCTTACTTTAGAGGATGCGTATGAGAAAAATATTTTTAGCGCCAGTTCTTGTAGTGCTTGCCGAAGGTCTTGTTTGGCTTTGTATCAATCTCGAAAAACTGCCTTTGCCATTCCTTGTTTCGCGCACGGGGTATGCCAACCCGCGTGTGCGCCGCATTACGGGGTGGGTGGGGTACTGGGCGCATACCTTTCGCCTGACCCTGCCCAACATCCATAAATGGATGAAAACCAAAGGTGACCTCTTTCCGCTTGTGGTGCAGGTACAAACCATCAACCGCTGCAACGCCTCGTGCAGTTTTTGTCCTTACCCTTACACCGTTCATTTGCAGGAAAAGCGCATCATGGATGATGAACTGTATTCCAAGATCGTGGATGAATGCGTCAGCGAGCCAGGGTTGTTGGATTTTGTGCCCATGTCCAAGAACGAGCCACTACTGGATGTCAACATGGAAGAACGCATCCGTGAGTTCAGAGCGAAAGCCCAACCTCATCAGATCGTGGAGCTTGTCACCAATGGCAGCCCGCTGACGCCCGCCCGCGCCAAACGCCTGATGGATGCGGGGCTGGATATGATCACGGTCAGTGTCAGCGCTTCAAATGAAGAGACGTATAAAAAGGTGATGGTGGGGCTTTCGTGGAAGCAGGTAATGAATAACCTTGAAGCGCTTGCGCAGGAAAACCTTGCAGGGTTGAATGTCTATTTGCGTTTTATCAAAGAACAGGGCAATCACAGAGAGTTGAATGCCTTCCGCAAACGCTGGCGGCATTTTAATCACTTCAACTTCAATGTCAACAATCGTGCCGGGGCACTGCGCGGATATGAAATGAAGGTCATTCGGCATGGCAGTTTTGCTGAACGAGTGAAGCATACCCTGGGCAGCCACATTTATCCCGCCTGTCCGTATGTGTTCAGTTCCATGCATATTTTGGAGAATGGCAATGTGACCATGTGCTTGAATGATTGGGGCGACCGTGAGGTGATCGGCAATGTCCGCACGCAGAGCATTCGCGAGATATATAACTCGCCGCGCATGAAGGAAGTCCGCGAGTTGATGGTGCAGGGAAGGTATGAGGAGATAGAGGCTTGCAAGGGATGTTCGTTCTACCATGAGTGGCTGAAACCGCTCGAGGCGCAGGAAAATGTACAGGTGGCAGAACCAGCAACCCGTTAAGAGAGAGGCGAGGCACTTTATCCAATGAGAATTACGTTTATCCGTCCACATATCACATCCCGCCGCGCTGCAGATGCGCTCGAGCCGCTGGTCTTTGGCATTCTGGCAAAATTGACTCCGCCCGATGTGGAGGTCAAATTTTATGATGCGCGTATTGAGCCCGTGCCGCTCGATGAGCCGACCGACCTTGTAGCGTTGACGGTGGAAACCTTTACCGCAAAATATGCCTATCAACTTGCGATGCATTTTCGCGCGCGCGGTGTGCCGGTGGTGATGGGGGGCTATCATCCCACGCTGCTGCCCGATGAAGCCTTGCAGTTTGCCGATGCGATTGCCATCGGCGATGCAGAAACGGTCTGGGCGCAGATCGTGGAAGATGCGCGGGTTGGCAGGTTGAAGCGTGTGTATCAATCGCAGCCGAATCTTGAGACTGATGGTGTGGTACCCGACCGCAGTATTTTTGCAGGGAAAAAATACAAACCGCTGCACTTGATGCAGATCGGGCGTGGGTGCAAATATGCCTGCGATTTTTGTTCGATCCATGCTTTTTATGGGCGCGACATGCCGCGCCGTTGTTTGGACGATGTCTTGAAGGAAGCGGAAGAACTGCGCGGCAAATATGTTTTCTTTGCCGACGATAATCTGTTTAACGACCTTGAATATGCTGAGAAGCTGTTTGAGGCGTTGATCCCCTACAACATTCACTGGTCTTGTCAGGTCAGTTTGGATATTGCTCAAAACCCGCATCTGTTGGACTTGATGGCGCAGAGCGGCTGCATTGGCTGCCTGGTTGGGTTTGAAACGCTGGATGAAGCCAACCTGGTACAGATGCGCAAAAAATGGAACAAGAAATACGGCGACTACGCTAATACGCTGGCGCGCTTCCATGAACGTGGAATCATGGTCTTTGGTTCTTTTGTGTTCGGCTATGACCACGACACAACCGATGCCTTTGCCCGTACATTCGAATTTGCGATGCGTTCCAAATTGGCGCTGGCTCAGTTCAACCCGTTGATTCCCACGCCTGCTACTTCTCTATTTGAACGTTTGAAGAAGGAAGACCGTCTCATCTATCCGCGCTGGTGGCTGGACGATTCCTACCGCTATGGTGAGACCATCTTCCGCCCCAAAGGTATGACGCCCGATCAATTGGCGGAAGGCTGTTTCAAAATTCGGCAGGACTTTGGCAAATACGGTTCCATCTTTCAGCGCATGCTTTCGTCAAAGGCGAATTCGGGCTCACTGTACAACATGTTCGCTTTTTTAGCGGTTAACATTGCTTCCATCAAAGAGATCTACAACAAACAGGGTGTGCCGCTTGGTAATGGCGCACCGCTCGATGTGGCTGAACTGGCTTTGGAAGTACCCAACTTTAATAATGTGAGGTTTGTATGAAATTAACTCTGATCTATCCCGCCATTGGACGCTATCTGGATGAAGCCTGCATGGAGCCGCTTTCGCTTGGCGCACTGGCAGGTTTCACCCCGCCCGATGTGGAAGTGGTGTTATACGACGACCGTCTTGAGCCGATCCCCTTTGATGAGCCGACGGACCTGGTCGCCATTACGGTTCAGATCTATGCGGCACGGCGCTCGTACGAGATTGCGGCGGAGTATCGCAAGCGGGGGGTCAAGGTCATCATGGGCGGTGTCCATGCCACTTTGCTGCCTGAGGAAGTATCCCAGCATGCCGACTCGATCTTCATTAGTGATGCCGAGAATCTCTGGCATGAGGTCATCGCCGATGCGAAGCAGGGCAAACTCAAACCCGTCTATCGCGGAGCTGCTACCACGCCCCAGCCTGATACGCTCACGCGCCGCGACCTTTACAAAGGCAAAAAATATCTACCCATCTCCCTGCTGCAATTTGGGCGCGGATGCCGTTACGTCTGCACATTTTGCGCGGTCAGTTCATACTTCGATCATCGTCATTTCTACCGCAGTGTGGCGCAGACCATCGAAGAGATGAAAAGCCAGGATCGCAACACCTTCTTCTTTGTGGATGACAACATCATCTCAGATCATGAGGCGGCGAAAGCCTTGTTCCGCGAGCTGATCCCGCTCAAGATCCATTGGGTCTCGCAAGCCAGCATCGACATGACCCATGACCGCGAGTTGATGGACTTGATGGCGAAGAGCGGCTGTCTGGGGAATGTCATTGGCTTTGAATCCATCGAAGCCAAAAGCCTGCGCTCCATGCACAAGGGACAGAACCTGAAAGGCAAACACGGTTACGAAGCCTATGCCGAGCAATTAAATATCTTGCGCGATCACGGAATGCAAACCTGGGCGGCGTTCACGGTTGGGCACGATTACGACACGCCCGATTCCATTTTGCGCACGCTCGATTTCGCCCTGGAAAATAAATTTACCTTTGCCGCGTTCAATACGCTGCTGCCTTACCCGAACACTGCTCTCTACCGTAAATTGGAAGCGGAAGGGCGCCTGCTTTATGATGGCAAATGGTGGCTGCATGAAGAGTATCGCTACAACCAAGCCGCCTTCCGCCCTGCGTTAATGACCCCTGATGAATTGACTGAAATGTCGTATCATGCCCGTAAGACATTCAACAGCGTTGGCTCCATCTTCAGTCGCGTTTGGGATTTCAAAACCAATATGCGTAATCCATATCGCTTGGGCGTTTATCTCGTCTATAACCCGATCTTTAGAAAAGAAACGCTCAAGAAGCAGGGAATACGTTTGTAAGGTCAGACTATAGACGATAGACCGCTGACCATAGACCGCGGTCTTCAAGATATTAGAAAGGCTCAAAACCTGTCCATCATGCTCCCATCCCTTGTCAGTCAAACCCTGCCACGCCAAGACCTGACGCCTGAAGCTATTCAGGAAATGTTCAACGTCTTCAACGAGAACTTTTCCCAAACCTCGCTCGATCTATTCACCCGCGACCTGAATAACAAGAACTGGGTCATTCTCATCCGCGACGATGAGCAAAACAAAGTGCAGGGCTTTTCAACACTTGGTATTTATGAGATCGAATATCAAGGTCAATGTATCACGGCGGTTTATTCTGGCGATACCATTATTCGTCGCGCGTATTGGGGCACACCCGAACTCCCTAAAAAATGGATCCACACCGTGCTCGAAAAAACTGCAAACATGCCCCAGCCTGTCTACTGGCTGCTGATCTCATCTGGCTACAAAACCTATCGCTTCCTTTCGGTTTTTTATAAAGAGTTTTTTCCCTGCTACACCCAACCCACGCCACCCGAAACCCAAAACCTGATGAACTTCCTCGCCTCACACCGCTACGGCGACGATTTTTATCCCGACCTTGGCGTTGTCCGCTTTGAAGATGGCGCGACCCCATTGCGTGAAGGCGTTGCCGAAGTGACCGATGAACGTCTCTCCGACCCGCATGTGGCGCATTACATTAAGGTCAATCCGCATCACGATCAGGGCGATGAACTCGTCTGCCTCACCCGTGTCCACCCTGATAACTTCACCCCCGCAGGCAGGCGCATGGCGCGATGAAAGCCGCACTTGCAAATCGTCTCTGGCTTTTCACCTCTCGCAAAGCCGCCAAAGATTTTCACCAAGCTTCGCAGAATGTCGCCGAAACACAGGCAGGTATTTTGCGAAACTATCTAACCAAAAACGAAAACACCAGTTACCTCAAAACCAAATTACCAATTACCAATTACCAATCTCTCCCCCTCACTACTTACGAAGACTACCTCCCCTACATTGACCGTATCGCAAACGGTGAACAGGACATCCTTACCCGCGACCCCGTCCAACTCTTCGAACTTTCCAGCGGCTCCACCTCTGCTTCGAAGATGATTCCCTACACGCGGACTCTCAAACGCGAATTTGGATTCGGACTCTCAGCCTGGATCCACGACCTGTACACGCATCATCCCGCGCTGATGGCTGGTCCCGCCTATTGGAGCATCTCCCCGCTGACGTCTGGTCCGCGCCGTACCCCCGCAGGCATTCCAATTGGCTTCGAAGAGGATAGCGCCTATCTCGGCTCATTCGGTTCGGTCATCGAATCATCCCTGATGGCGGTTCCCAACTTCGTCAAACACATTCAAGATGTGGATGATTTTCGTTATGTCACCCTGCTATATCTATTGCGCTGTGAAGACTTGCGCCTGATTTCCGTTTGGAATCCCACCTTCCTCACGCTTTTGCTTGCACCCTTTGAAACCTGGTGGGACTCGCTCCTAAAAGACATCGCTGATGGAACCATCACTCCGCCCAATCAATCTCCAATTCCCAATTCCCAATTCCCCAATAAACCCCGCTCTCGTACCCTTTCCAAAATAACCCCAACCAACTACCCCTCCATCTGGCAACACCTCTCCCTCATCTCCTGCTGGGCAGATGGTGCATCTGAGCCATATGCAAAAGAACTGCAATCTCACTTTCCAAATGTGACCATCCAGCCTAAAGGCTTGCTTGCCACCGAAGCCTTTATCTCTTTCCCGCTGACGGGATACGACGGCGGCGCGCTGGCGGTCACCTCGCACTATTTTGAATTCCTCGCTGAGAATGGCGATATTTTTCTTGCCCATCAACTCGAAAAAGAAAAAAAATATTCTGTCATCGTCACTACGGGTGGGGGACTGTATCGCTATCAGCTAAACGACATTGTGGAAGTAACCGATTTCTACAACCAAATCCCCTGCGTAAAATTTATTGGCAAGGCAGATAAGGTTTCTGATTTTTTCGGTGAAAAACTCAACGAGCAGTTTGTGGCAGGAGTTTTGAAAGAACTTTTTGCGAAACACAATCTGAATCCAACCTTCTACATGCTTGCCCCCGATGACACCCCACCTTTTCATTACACCCTTTATATCGAACTTGCCGGCAACTCGACTACTCAACTATCCGACCACCTGACCACCGAACTAGATAACTCCCTGCGCACCAACTTCCACTACGACTACTGCCGCAAGTTGGGGCAACTCGCTGAAACGCAAACCGTTCAGGTCAAAGATGGAGGCGCCGCCTACATCCGCGCTTGCCAGGGACGCGGACAAAAACTGGGTGATATCAAACCGTCTGTGCTGCAAAGATCCACGGGCTGGGGGGATGTGTTTAAAAGTTAAACATAGATGTGTGGACTGTGTGAATGGAAAAAAATACGCATTGATATTCCCATAAAAGGTAATGGATGGAGAAACGTTGTAATCCAGATACATTTTCTGTAGTTGAGTTGTTGACAAGAGGGATATCTTTGGTGTATATTGTTATAATGTTATAACATTTAGCCTTGGAGGCAGTCTTTGGCTGGTAAAACTAAAATTCGAGCGGCGGCGGTGCAGTTTGGCGTGGTGGCGGATGTCGCTGCGAACCTGCAAACTTGTCTGCGGATGATCGACGAAGCGGCGAAGGTACAAGCCGGATGTGATGGTGCTGCCTGAATTTGTGAATCACATCGCCTGGTATCGCGACGCGGCTCATTGCTACGGGGTGGCTGTTTCGCTCGACGATGACTTTATCCACGCGATAGGCAGAAAAGCCAAAGAGCATGGCTGCTATATCAAGATCAACGTCACGTTGAAACGAGATGATGGCAAGGTTTCGGGCACGAATGTTTTGTTCGACCCAGCGGGAGATGTGGTCGGGTTGACCGACAAGCAGATTTTGATGGGCAATGAAAATAACTTCCTTGAGAAGTCCACGACGATTGCGCCGATCCTTGAAACGGAAGTGGGGCAGGTGGGCATGTACGCCTGCATGGATGGAGTCATCCCTGAGGTGGCGCGGGCGTTGGCGGTGAGACGTCCGCAGATGCTGCTCAATAGCCTGAACTCGTTTGCGCATGATGAAGCGTCATTGCATATCCCTGTGCGGGCGGCGGAGAATAAGGTGTTCGTCGTTGCGGCGAATAAGGTCGGGTCGTTGGTGCCTGAAGAGATGCGTGAAGCTGTGGCGGCACGACTGAAGATCGACCCAAGTTTTCTCGAAGGCGCGGGTGAGAGTCAGATTGTTGCGCCTGATGGGACGGTCTTAGCCAAAGCGCCGATGAAAGGCGAAGCGGTGGTGTTCGCGGATATTGACTTGAGCGAAGCCGATAATAAACTTCGCCCCGATGGCACGGATATTATGTCCACGCGCAGACCGGAGTTGTATGCGCCGCTTGGAGTGGAGTCGGCGAGTGGCGGGAAAACGCCTGGGGCGGAGAGTCTGCTTGCGGGGGTGGGGCAGGTTTCAGGTCAGGGCAAAGAGGCGATTGATTCAGCGTTGAAGATGATTGCGGAGGGGGAAAAGGCTGGAGTTAAATTAATTGTCCTCCCAGAGTTATTCCACATCACGAATTTAGAAAGCGCGGAAAAAGAATCAGTTGAGATGATTCGCGCGTTGCAAAGTGAATTGAAAGATGCGTATGTGGCGACGTCGATTGTGGAAGATGGAACGCATGTTGGGGTGCTGTTCAATAAAAGCGGCGTTGTTTTGAAGCAGCCGCAGTTGCATAAGTCGGGCAGACATGCGTGGTCGAAGTTGGGCGATGAGGTGAATGTGTTTGATGCCGAGTGGGGGCGCGTGGCGTTGGTGATCGGCAATGATGCTATCTACCCTGAGACGTTTCGGCTCGCGGCGTTGAAGGATGTGGAAGTTGTCGCAGTGCCAACGATGATTCTGGAGAAGTGGGAAGTGGAGCACGGCTTCAAAGAACGCGCGGCTGAAAACAGAATGAATGTGATCGTGGCGAGTAAAAGTGACAGCGGCATTTATGCGATCACTGAAGATTTTACATTGTGGACGGAATGGAAGAACCGACCATTCGATGGCAACATCAATTATCCCGTGATAACAATGGCGCAAGGTGATGGCTTGACGATTGCAGAGATTCACCCTGCGGCGGCGGTGAATAAGATGGTTTCGCATCGCACCGATGTTTTGAATGGCAGACCGTGGAAGTTGGCGGAGCCGTTGATTAGCTAACCCGTCATTGCGAGGGAATTCGGAAGCACTGCTTCGTCGCAAGAACAAGCCCCATTGACGAAATAAAAAGGAGACAACCATGAGCGGAGATACAGTTCAACACCTGGCAGATGTGCTTGACTCGCGCGCGCCTGTCAACAATACGGAAGTGTTCAACTATTTGTTGAACGTGCGCGAGCAGGCGTGGGAGATGGTGAATAATGGCTTGAACCTGCGGCGGGATATGAAATGCGCGGACATTGAACAGATTCCTGATTTGCAGGGGAATGTGGTGGGCAATATGTTCACCTACACGGGTGACAAGATCGATTGGGTCATCCGCTCGTGGATCGGCAAAGCAGAGATGGGCTTCACGAATATTCATCTCACTTGTTGGGTGAAGGATGAAATTGATGTGCCGCATCTTGGCATGGCGCTCGGCACTGCGCCCGATGTCTTTTGTTATGTCGATTATCTGCCGCGCTATGAACCTGTCATTTCGCCCGATCATCTCGACCAGTATCACGAATCGATGAATCAAAAGTGGATCGAGTTGCGCCGCAACCCTGCGTATAAGACTTTCAACCCCGTTCATCTTTATACGCGTGGAACACTGTCGCCAATTGCGATCTGCGGATTAGTCCCGTTCGCGGATTTCAAGGCGAATATTGAGTCGGTCATGCTGGATTACGTCCGCAACTGGGTGGAGTTGGTGAAGAATGCCAAGCCTGTTGCGCCTGAAAAACGCGCGGCGTTGAAACAGCGCGATGAACTTGTCCGCAGAACTATTGTGGAGAAAGACCCTGCCAATGTTCTGGCAGATCGTATGCTCGGTGTGCCGATGCGTGAACGGCTGGTGCGTATTTTGCACGCGGGCGAGCGCGAATAACCCCCTCCCGTCCTCCCCCAAATGCGACAGAAATACCGTCGCATTTGGGGAAGGAGTTCCAAACACCCTATGTCTGAAAAACAACTTCCTATTCTCATTGCTGGTGCAGGTCCTGTGGGGCTTTCGTTGGCGTTGGCGCTTTCTCGGGCGGGCATTCCCGCCGAGGTCTTCGAAATGGACGCGGAACTCAACACGCAGATCCGCGCGAGCACGTTTCACCCCAAAACGCTTGAGATGTTCAAAGAGTGGGGCGTGGTGGATGAGATCATCCAGCATGGATACAAAGTGGATCAACTCCAATATTGGGAACGCGCTCCGCGCCGCCTCATCGCGGACTTTAGCTATGCCTCCATTGCTGACGATACTCCCTACCCGTATCGTTTGCAGTGCCCGCAGCATATCGCCACGCGTGTGCTGAAGCCTGCCGTCGAAGCGACTGCGACGGGCAAAGTCTACATGGGGTATAAACTGATTGACTTTGTTGACCATGGCACACACGTCACAGCGCGATTTGAAACCGCGAATGGAATTGTCGAACGCGAAGGCTCGTACATCGTCGGTGCGGATGGCTCGCATAGTGTGGTGCGCAAGCAGTTGAATATTGGTTTCAAGGGCAAGACTTACGAAGACCGCTTCCTGCTCATCGGCAGTGACTTGAAGACCGAAGACCTGCTCCCAGGCGCGGCACAAGTCTGCTACATCTTTGACCCGCAGGAATGGGTCATCATTTTGAATTTGCCTGATATTGTCCGCGTGGTGTTTCGCATGACGGATGATGAGAATGAAGAAGTGGCGATGAAGGAAGAAAATCTGCGGGCGCGGATTTCCAATTTCTTCGGCAAAGTCCCTGATTACAAGATCAAGACCACGCAGTTGTATCGAGTCCATCAGCGCGTGGCAGATACCTTCCGCGTGGGGCGGGCGTTGCTAGTGGGCGACTCGGCGCATAACAACAATCCGTCGGGCGGCATGGGTATGAACAGCGGCATCCACGACGCGGCAAATTTGACGGAGAAACTTGTGCGGATTTGGAATGGCGAATCGGATTCGATTCTGGATGATTACTCCAATGAGCGCAGGCAATATGCGGTTGAGTCTGTGCAACTTTATACCGACCAGCAATACAACAACATGGTGATGAGCGCTGAAGAAGAACGCGAGCGCAGGAACAAGTCGCTTTCGGGTGCGGCGAGTGACCCTGCAAAGGCGAGGGCGTATTTGTTGCGGGCGAGTATGTTGGAAGAGAGAATCTAAATACTTGACCACGAAGGGTCACAAAGGGTCACGAAGGAATTAAATTAAAACCTTTGTGTACCTTCGTGACTCTTTGTGGTTGAAAAAGAAGGCAACCATGAAAACATACGGACACTTCATCCACGGACGCGAAGTCCCTGCTGCGAATGGCGAGACATTTCCCAGTTACGCACCGATGACGGGCGAGATTCTCGGTCATGCCGCGCGGGGGACGGAGGCGGATGTCGAAGCCGCGGTGACGTCTGCGCGGAAGGGGTACGAGCATTGGTCGTCGCTGCCGCCGTATGACAGGGAGAGGATTCTGCTCAAGTGTGCGGATCATGTCGAAGCGAATTATGACCGTCTGTTGAATCTGCTCATTGATGAAAGTGGATCATCCATCATCAAGGCGAAGTATGAAGTGTTGTACACGGCGTCGGTGTTGAGGACGGCGGCAGGGGAGGTGCGGCGTTTGTATGCGGACACATTGCCGAACGAAAAACCGCACCGTATGTCGATAGTTGTCCGCGAACCCGTGGGAGTGGTGTTGGCAATATCGCCGTTCAATGCGCCGTTGGTATTGCTGGCGAAGATGATCGTCTTTCCACTTGGAGCGGGCAATGCCGTGATTGCGAAGCCGTCAGAGGAGACTCCGCTCATTGCGGTGGAACTGGCGAAGGTCATGAAAGAGGCGGGGCTTCCTGATGGAGTCTTCAATGTGGTGACGGGATTCGGCGCGGAGTGCGGCGCTCCGCTGGCGAGACATCCCAAAGTGAATGGCATTGCGTTGACGGGTTCCACGGCGACGGGCATGAAGATCGGCGAGATCGCGATCCAATCCATGAAGCGGATGCAGTTGGAACTCGGCGGAAAAAATCCGCTGTTGGTGTTGAATGATTTCGACGTGAACAAGGCGGCGGAGATCGCGGCGGTGGGCGCGTTCACGCACGGCGGGCAGATCTGTATGTCGAGCGCGCGCATCATGGTCGAAGCCCCGAACGGACGCGCGTTTGCCGAAGCGTTGGCGAAGAAGGCGGCGAGTTTGCATCTTGGCGATTTGCGCGACGAGAAAACCGCGTATGGTCCGCTGATCAATCAACGTGCGGTGGATAAAGTGTTGCGACATGTGCAAGCCGCGAAAGATGGCGGCGCGGAAATTCTCACGGGCGGCGCGGTGCATAACGGACTTGTATTTCAACCGACGGTCATCTACAACCCGCCGATGTCGGGTCCGTGTTGGGATGAGGAGACGTTTGGTCCCGTGGCGATGGTGATGGAAGTGCCATCGTTCGAAGAGATGATCGCCATTGCGAATGAAAGCGATTACGGATTGAGTGCAGGCGTGCTGACCAATGATCTTGTGCGCGGCATGACCGCGGCGCGACGCATCCGCTGCGGTTCGGTTCACGTTGGTGCGCACTCGTTCCAGTCTGACCCGATGGCGCCGATCGGCGGGTATGGCATGTCTGGCATTGGCAGGAGCGGCGGCAAGTATTCGGTGGAGCATTTCACCGAGTTGAAGTGGATCTCGTTAGAACTCGGCGAGACGCCGCGTCCATTTTAGGATGATTGACCGCACAGCGGTCTGTTTCAAAATTCGACATACCATCAAAGGAATTTCAAAATTTATGGTTGAAACAAATGCAGGAACCAACATTCCACCTAAAGTTAATAATTTTCAGAAGTTCGGGCTGGCGATGCAAGTTTTTCTCCTCCGTCGCGGTTGGATGGGACCCGCTGAGAACTTTCTGATGGTCATAACTACGACTGGGAGAAAATCGGGAAAGACGCATACCATTCCCATTGCTTACAAACGTGATGGCAATGACATCATTGCGCTCAACCCAGGCAACTCCAACTGGTTTCGTAATATGCTTGCCAATGGGCAAGCCGTCATAGAGGTGAAACGCCAAAGAATGGAAGTGTCGGGTCTTCTTGTTGAAGATGAATCGGAGCGTCAGCGTATCTTTGGTATGTATCGCAGTGATGACCCCAAAGTCTTTGAACGTATTTTCAAACTTTTACCTTCTGCCCCTGAAGAGGAGTTGCAGAGAGAGTTGAATAAGTGGAAGTTTGTGAAATTCAAAGCGAAGTAAATACAGCCGCCGACAATAGATTATTGTCGGCGGCTATTTTTTAACCAAAAAACTCAACTACCTTCTTCACAAATTCATCTGGCTTTTCGATCTGGGGCATGTGACCTGCACCCATGAATAACTTAAACTCCGCATTCGGAATCATCTTTGCCAGATTTTTCCCCATTGAAACTTTTGTAAATTTATCGTCCTCGCCCCACAGTACTAAAGTTGGAACTTGCGGAACGACCTCCGTGCCAACACCCTCCGAAGCCGACTGACGCATAAGTGTGACGAACCCCAGGGAATCTGCTTCGGCTTGCGTGATGAACTCGTTTGTTAAAAACGATCTGTCCGCGAACATGGGCGCAAGACCTTTGAAAGAAAACGTCTGCTTGCGGATCATGTTGAACATGCCATTGAAAATGGATGACTGCATCATGCGCCCCACGAACGGCGGGATGTTCGGAATCGCCCCGCCATTGACGAGGATCAAGCGCTTCACTCTCCGCTCATGCCTGCTCGCCATCAAACGACTGACTCCACCCCCGAACGAGTTGCCAAGCACATTTGCCGACTCGATGCTCAATGCATCCATCAATTGAGCAACCCAATCTGCAATTTGAGCAAACCCCGCCCGCTCCAGCGGACTTGTACCACCGAAGGACGGCAGATTTGGCGCAATAACCGTGTACCTGTCCGCGAGTTGATTCCACACGTGCTTCCAATGCAACTCTGCATTCCCAATCCCACCGTGGATGAGGAGAAGCGGTGCGCCAACTCCGCCTTGCCAGTAAGAAACTTTTTTCTCGTTAATAATGATCTCAGCTTGTTGCATCTACGGGACTCCATAACTGATACGATAAATAGCATCATTAATATAATCACCAACATATAAAGCGCCATCTTTGCCAAATTGAATAGGCAGTGGCATTACCCCTTTGGGGAATTTTACAAACCATGAAACTTCGCTGGTATACGTTCCATTTTTTGGGGTCAGGATGACGCGCTTTACCCCTGTTTCGAGCGCGGGGTTAAGCCATGAGCCAAAGATGCCTACAAAAGCATTGTTCTGATATTCATTTGGGAATTGAGTGCCGGTATAAAAATCCAAGCCATCGGCGGAGGAATGTGGCTCAAAAAATGCCACGGCGGGAATTGTCTCTTCACAGCCGGGAGCATCTTGCGAGTCCCAACAATTGGGGAAGCCATAGTTCCCATTTTGGATAATGAGATTTAACTCTTCTTGCGGCGCACCCAAGCCAAGGTCATCGCGCCCATTGTCGGTGGCGAATAGTTCACCAGTGATTGGGTGGAAGGCAATATCGAACGGATTGCGCATCCCCGAAGCGTAAATTTCCTTTTCGCCTGTTTCAATATTGAAGCGCATGATGGTGGCGTTTCTTCCATCTGTTTCGGCGCAGGCGTCGCAGGTGGAACCCATGCCCATGTATAACCAGCCATCTGTGCCGAATTCAAGATTATTGTTTTGGTGGAGCCCGGTAGACGGAAGTCCTTCCACCAGGGTACGGCTTGAATCAGATACTCCATCTTGATTGCTGTCAGTTAATATTGCAATTGCACCTTGATAAGAGACGTAAACTTCGCCTGTGACCGGATGAACCGTCAGCCCGAGTGGGATGTAATAGCCTGAAGCAAAAATGGATTTGGTATCGGCATGTCCGTCTTTGTCGTTATCGGTGAGGATGTAGATGTTGCTGTCTGCCGAAGCGACCAGGACATTGCCACTCAAGTCGAAGGTCAATGCAGTGGGGCGATATAAGGTGGCGAATTTGAGAATTGAAAAGCCCGGCTGAAGGATTGTCCCTTCGAGTTCGCTTGTGGTTGCAGGAATAGTTGCAGTGTATACGAGGGTGGGTGATGTGTCTGGCTGTAGCGATGGAGTAATCGTCGGGCTCTCTGTAGAGAGCGGCACGGTTGTTGGTAATGCCGTAGCTGATTGACAGGCTGTAAGTGCCAATGTCAGAGAAAGAAAAATGATAGGTATTTTCACAAGGGGAATTATAGCGGCTGAATGTACTCGATCAAAAATCCCCCAGTATCATTTGGATCAAAATAAACCATCTTCTGATGCGGCATGGTGATGATGCCATTCGGTGTCACATGCCCTGGGCGGATGCCTTTGGCTGCCATCTCTTTCACGGCGGAATCAATATCATCCACGGTGAAGCAGATGTGATTGATGCCAACGCCAGAGTTGAAGAGAATATTCTTGAAATGCTCCGAGATCGGCTCGATCAGTTCGAAGGTCAAACCGTCGGCGTGGAAAAAGGCAAATCGAGTGTCAGCAGCCAACTCAAAGGGAGGAATGATGCGGATGTCTTCATCCTGCAAGTCGAACAGGCGTTGAAAATCCGCGACCGATTGCTTCAAGTCGCGGACGATGTATCCGATGTGGCGGAAGGAGCGTTTTGGATTCATAAGAAAAAAGATGAGCCTCCCCCAAAGCCGACTGGGGTTCGTCGGATTTGGGGGAGGTGCCCAAAGGGCGGAGGGGGTTAATGCTCTCTCAACAAACTCCCGCACCCATACACTTTATCGGTGATGCCGTTGTCGCGCAGAGCCATCCAATACGTGGCGGCGTTGATCGCGATGACGGGCTTGCCGAGCCAGCGTTCGGCTTCATCGGCGAGGCTGACCATGCTGAGGTTGGTGCCAACTTGAACGAGCACATCAGCATCTTTGTTGACTTCGATGAGCGCATTGCGAAGTTCATCTTGCGAGACGTTGGCGATCGCGATAGCGGTGGGGCAGCGGAAGCCCTTGATGGCGGTCACGTCGAAACCGAGGTCATTGAAGAAGCGGGTGACGTTCTTATCGCCGATGGGCTGATATGGTGTGACCACGCCGATCTTCTTGGCACCGAATAATTTCAACGCGCGTTCACATGCTTCTGCGCCTGTTGCCACTTTCAAACCGCCCGCCCAATCAGAGATCATCTTGGTGAATTTGCGGTTGCCTTCCACGCCGTCCCAAAATGTTTCGGCGCTCATGCCCATCACCATGTAATCGGGTTCAGCGGTGACGACGCGTTCCACCGCATATTGAATCTCCACGCGGATTTGTTCAAGCAAACGCACAAAGGCTTCGTCGCTATCGAGCTTTTGATCGCGGATGTGAATGCGCGACACGTGCGGCGTGACGCCTGGCACCGTCATTCGATAGAACTCAGGTTCCACGATTGTGTTCGTGCTGGGAAGGATCACACCGAATTTTTTTCTATAGCCGAGTTGGTCTGTCATGGGGGAGGTCTCCTGATATGAAATGATGACGGCAGACGAGTGCCCGCCGACCGCGGTCTGCCGTCTATCGTCCGCGGTCAATAATTAACTTGACTAACAACTCTAAATGTTATAACATTATAACATTCTGGAGAGAGATGTCAATTATTCGCAAAAGCTATGCCGAAACATCCGAAGGGCAAGTCCATTACCGTGAGGTGCATCGCGTCTCGGGTACTCCGCTTGTCTTGCTTCACCAAACTGCCAGCTCGGGGGTGATGTTCGAACCGGTGATGACTCTCCTCTCAGACTCGTTTCACACTCTGGCATTGGATACCCCCGGATTCGGCGCCTCTTTCCTACCCCCAAGCGGATTCAGCATCCGATATTTATCAGACTCCCTTTATGCCGCTCTGCACCAACTCGGTGTGGAGTCTTGTTTTATGTTCGGGCATCACACGGGTTCTGCCATCGCCGTGCAGATGGCGCATGACCATCCCGACTTTATTCAGAAGATGGTCTTATCGGGTGCGCCGCTGTTGAATGAAGCGCAGATCAACGGATTGAAAGCCAGCCTGAAACCATTTGCAATTGCAGAAGATGGCTCACATCTCACCCAAGTCTGGGAGCGGATCCGTAAACGAGATTCAGCTTTGGCGTTGGAAACGGTTCATAGAGAAGTCCTCCTCACCCAGTCCGCGAGAGAGGCGGCGCAGAGCGCGTTCCAAGCCGTGTTCGACCAGCCCTTCGCGGAGCAGTTATCCGCGCTTGAGATTCCAATCCTTGTGATGTCTGGTGAAAATGATACCTTGCGGGCAAGCCTCGAACCTGCGTTTTCCATCTTGAAGAACGGCGCGATGAAATTAATTCCGAATCAAGGTCCCTACATCTGCGACCAAAATCCGCAAGTGGTGGCAGATGTGCTCAAAGATTTTTTATCGTAGAGGAGAGAACCATGCTAACCGTTTTGTACTTCATCCTTCGGGGCTTGTTTGGCATTTCTCTGACCTGGCAGGCATTTGGGGCTTATCAAAAAAATCGTTCGTCGTATACACTGCTTCTTCTGATTGTGCTGGCTGGGCTTGCCTATGATGTGTTCATGATTGCGGTGGGCACGATTTGTGGGTGAGGGGAATTTGCTGAAGGCGTTGAACTCCAGGTCGTTTCATCGTCCATGCGCTCTTAACGCCCGCGATGATGATCTTCGGCTTTGGTGTCTTGCGAAAGGCGGGAGTGCAATGGGCGCAAAGCGGAACGACGCATATTGTTTTGTGTGTATTTGTGACTTTGCTGATCGCCCTCGGCGCATATTCCGATATTATTCAACTTGACCTGCAATCGCGCATCGTGGCGGATACGTTGCGCTATGTCAACGAAGGCGGCATCAAAGGTCCGCCCATCCCTGCGGTTTTGTCGATCATCTTTTTGATCGTTGCGGGCATTTCGTTGTGGCGAAAAACGGGCTGGCAATGGCTCACATGGGGCGCTGTGGTGATGTTCATTGCGGCTGGCATGGGCATGGGCGACATTTTCTACATTGGCAATCTTGGCGAAGTGGCGCTTGGCTTTGCAAACCTGCTGACCGCGAGAAAGTTCCTTTCTTGATTACTGATAACTGTTCACTGCAATAGGAGACTCTTATGGAAACCTACACCCTCGGGCTTGCCCTTGAAGATTTTCTTCCAGTTATTTTTTCTTCGATCGGCTTGTACTTCGTCAGCCGCATGGTGAAGAATGTAAATGCCCGTCTCGGTCAAATGGCGACCATCGGTTTTATCTTGGTAAGCATTGGCGGTTTTCTCAAAGCGACATGGAAACTCACCATGGCGGCAACCAACGCTCAGACCAATATTGCATGGTTCGATAAAGGCATGTTCATGTGGATGTCTGTCGGTTTCACCTTGCTGGCGTTTGCGCTCTGGTTCATGAGCGAGATTCGCAGTGGAAAACGTCAGCTTGGGCGCATTTGGTTGGGACCTTCCATTGTGCTTGGGTTGAGCCTCGTCGCTATCCTCTTCACTGGCTTCCCCGACCTGACCGTCAATACATGGCGTTTTATTTTGCTTGGCGTGATGACCATTGGCAATGTGGTCATGGTTGTCTTGCTCATTCAACAGGCGCGCTATAACAACTTGAATAAAATGGCGTGGCTCTTCCTTGCGAATATCGTCATTGTCTTCGTCCTCAGTGGACTCGCCCGTATGCCAGACCAATCCATTCCGCTGCAATGGACGGAACAATTGTTGAATACGTTCGGGCAAGGCGCATTCGCCTATGCCGCATGGAAACTGGCTGGAGTTATCTCTTCCGAATCCGTGACAGCAACAGGACAAGTCCGTGTCTGATCTTGAAAGCAACTACAAAGGCGTCTTCGACGGTCGCCTCGGGTTTGGAAGACGCCCCGCGCTCCTAATCGTGGACTTCATCAATGCCTATGTGACGGAAGGTGCGCCTCTTTTCGCGCCCGATGTTGTTACTGCCGTCGACGAAACGATTCCACTCCTCAGCCTTGCCCACGAAAAGCAGATTCCCGTCTTGTACACGAAAGTGCTCTATAACAAGAACTTCCGTGACGGAGGCATCTTCATTCAGAAAGTCCCTGTGCTCAAGACAATGGTCGAAGGCGAGCCGCTGGCAGAGATTGTCCCGCAGCTTACGCCCATCGAATCGGACATTATCATCGTCAAGCAATACGCCTCCGCCTTCTTCGGCACCTCTCTCGCTGCCACCCTCACCTCCCTCGGCGTGGACACGATTCTCCTGACAGGCTGCTCCACCTCGGGTTGCATCCGTGCCTCCGCCGTGGACGGAATGCAATACGGCTTCCGCGTCATCGTCCCCCGTGAATGTGTGGCGGATCGGCACCCAGGTCCGCATGAAGCGAATCTGTTCGACATCAACTCGAAGTATGGCGATGTGGTGTCGAAGGCGGAAGTGGTGGAGTATTTAAGGGCTCTTTGACCATTGACGATGGACCATTGACCATGGTCTGTCGTCAATGGTCCATCGTCGAATTATGCATCCCATCTTCTCTCCCTTCTGGACCTTCACCAACTCCGCAATGGATTACTTCCTCTTTGTGTTGATTGGCTTGCTTTTATTTCTGACCATCACTTTGCAAACCCAAGCGCGGACAATCACTGGCTACAGTCCGCGCCTGGCGTGGATTCGCGGCGGCATCTACTTCACCAGCGGATTCATCCTCAGCATTCTGACAGGCGTTCTGCCTGCACTGTTCAGTAAGCCGATTGCAACTGCTGAACAAGTTTCAAATCTTTATTGGTGGCTTTTTACCTTTTTGTGCATTAGCGTGATCTACTTCGCCTATTTTTATCTCTGGGTAAAAGGCACCTCACACACGGACGCGAACTGCACCTGCCGCAGGTTTTATTCTTCGGCTTGTTTTGGGGACTTGGCGAAGGTCAAGTCTTCCTCTCTGCCTGGGCAGTGACCGAAAAATTCATCAGCAACGTCTGGTTGACTGCATTGATCACCTTCCTCATAGTTGGCACCTTCAAAGGATTATGGCAAAGCCAATACTGGGATATTCACGTTGCACCCGAACACAACATCCCTGAATGGAACTTGAAAAAAGTTTTATTCGGTCATATCCCAAATTTGATCTGTACACTCTCGTATCTTGCCGTCTTCGGCAATGCGTTGATCTTTTTGCTTTTACAAACCGCAGGGTTGATGTATATGACCTATCGTATGCGCTTCCCTGCTTGGAGAGATTAGTAACTGGTAATTGAGATTGACGCTTCAATCTCAATCTCCATTCTATTTACCAATTTACAACACTTACAAACACAAGGAACCCCAATGAAAGCCCTCCAAGGAATTCGAATTCTCGACCTCACTCACATGCTCAGCGGACCTTACGCAGGCATGATCCTCGCCGACCTCGGCGCGGAAAGCATCAAAGTGGAGCCGCCCGTCACGGGCGAAGGCACACGCCGACTGTTGGAAAAAGACCCGAAGAACAGCCTCAACGGCTTCGGCGCCTATTACATGACGCTCAATCGCAACAAGAAAAGCATCACCCTCGACCTCAAATCGGAAAAAGGCTTGCAGGTTTTTTACGAATTGGTAAAAACTGCCGACATTGTCTTGAGCAATTTCAGCGCAGGCGTAACGACGCGTCTCAAGATTGACTACGATCATCTGTCCAAGATCAACCCGCGCATCATCACGTGTACCGTCACTGGCTTCGGCGAAACGGGACCCAACAAAGACCGTACCGCTTTCGACATGGTCGCACAAGCGATGGGTGGCGGGATGAGCATCACAGGTCAGCCCGATAACCCGCCCACACGTTCGGGCATTCCCATCGGTGACCTCGGCGGCGGACTGATGGGCGTCATCGGTGTGCTCGCGGCATTGCAGGCACGTCACACCACGGGGCGCGGACAACACGTGGATATCTCCATGCTCGACGCGCAGATCAGTCTGCTCAACTACATGGCGACCATGTATTTCCTTTCGGGTGATATTCCCGACAAACTCGGCAATGGACATTTTGTACACGTCCCATACGATACCTTTCAATGCTCCGATGGCTTTATCATCATCGCCGTCATCACCGATAATTTTTGGACGGCGCTCATGGAAGTTGTCGACGCGCCTGAACTCAACACCGAAGAGAACAAAGGTCAGCCTGGGCGTTGGAAGAATAAACTTCTCATCAATCAACGCCTCAACGAGATTCTTTCCACCAACACCCAGAAGCATTGGCTCGACAAAATGCAAGCCAAACGCATTCCCTGCGCGCCCGTCAACAACATGGCGCAAGCCCTCGCCGATGAGCAAGTCCTCTCACGCAACATGGTCATCGAAGTCGAGCATCCGCTCGGCGGCAAAGCGAAGATGCCTGGTAACCCAGTAAAATTATCCGACACCTACGAAGACACCTTCTCGCCGCCGCCCACACTCGGTCAACACAATGATGAAGTGTATGCTTCCATTGGCTTGACGGCTGAAGATTTGAAAGCTTTGCAAGATAACGGTGTTATTTGAATATTTGACCGCAGACGATTGACCGGCGGTCTGGTCCGTCGTCTCGCCAGGAGTTTCCATGTTCATCCAAGAAAATCGCCTCAAACTTAAACTCAAAGCTGGTCAGCCAGCCTTTGGCGTGATCTCCACCTCGGCCGATCCGCAGCTCGCCGAGCTCTTCGGCTTGGCTGGCTTCGACTACTACATGCTCGACGCCGAACATGGACTGCTTCACCCCGACCAGGCTGTCAACGTCATCCGCGCCTGCGAATTGACGGGCATGACTCCTCTCGTCCGCATCGGACCGAAAGACCCGAAACTCGTCCTGCAATATCTCGATGCAGGCATGCTGGGTGTGATGATGCCCGACCTGAGAAATGCGTCAGAGGTGAAAATGCTTGTGGATGCAGTGAAATATCCACCCGTTGGGAAAAGAGGCGTGGGCATTTCGCGCGCATCCAAATACATGGCATACAGTGGGGGAGCAGAGAAATACATCCAATTTGCCAACGAACAGACCATGGTCATCCCGCAATTCGAAGACCCAACCCTGCTCGACGACTTCGAAGCCATGATCTCCCAACCGCACGTGGATGCCGTCGTCATCGGTCCGCGTGACCTTTCGCTCAACATGGGCTTCCCCGATGGACCCAACCACCCCGAAGTGCAAGAGATGATCGACAAGGTAATTGCCGTTTGCAAGAAGGCAGGCGTCGCGGCGGGAATCACCGCAGGCGTGAAAGCCGACTCCGACAACATGATCGCCCGCGGTGCGACGATGATTCTCGGCATTGCTCAAGTGTTGATTATGAACGGCGCGAAGACGTTGATAAAATGACGGCAGACGACCGACCGCGGTCAACCGTCGGCGGTCAGCGTTCAATTACCAATTACTTCTCTAAAGGACTCAACCATGGCAATCTCACTTGCACACGTCAACACCAAAGCGACCCGCGTCTTCATGGGAACGTTCACCAATGGCGAAGTGATTCACGCTGCGTTCGCAAAGATCGCGGACGCTGAAGATATCCATGCCGCTACCTTTGAAATGCTCGGCGGTTTGACCGAGGTGGAATTCACCGAATATGACTTCATCAACAAAATGCGCAGAGAGCCGTTGGTCTTTGCCCGACCGTTGGAAATACTTTCGGGTCATGGAACAATTTCCAGATTAAAGAATGAGCCGCATGTCCACACACATCTCACACTGTCGTTTCGGGATGAGTCCGCACCGAATGGGATCTCAATTATCGGTGGTCATGCCGCTCGTGCGATTGCTTTCGCTGTCGAATTTACATTGACTGTTTATGATGGCGTGCCAGTGAATCGCGCCATGCACGAGGGGACAGGATTGCAACTTTGGGATCTCCCCGCTTTTTAGCCTGACACCGAAAAACCTGACACTTGACACCTCATCGGCAAATAGGTATTATTGTTATAATGTTATAACATTTAGCCAGAAATCAGGTTCCCATGCCAAAAGTTGACCGAAGTTCACCTCTGCCCTTGCATTACCAACTCAAACAGCACCTGCTCGAAAAGATCGAGTCGGGTGAATGGAAGCCGAATGATCTCATCCCCTCTGAACAGGAAATGCAGAACTCGTTCGGCTTGAGCCGCATCACGGTGCGTCAGGCGTTGAGTGACCTCGTCTATGAAGGCTTGCTCATTCGCGAGCGCGGACGCGGCACTTTCGTTGCGCCGCCCAAGATGACTCACAGCCCCGAAGAACGCAAAAGCCTGACCGAGTTCATGACCGAGAAAGGCATCAAGCCAGGCTGGCAGGTCATCGAAAAAGGATTTGTCGAAGCCAATAAAGAAGTGGCATCAAATTTGAAATTGCCGCACAAGACGCGTGTCTATCGCATTCGCCGCTTGCGCCTGGCGGCAGATGAAGCCATCGGGCATCACACGGCTTATTTGCCAGAAGCCGTTTCAGGTCAAATAAATGAAGCGGGGCTTTTGGAAGGCGGATCGCTCAACTACATCAGCCACATCCCGCAGATGGCGACATCCCATGCGACTCGTTCCATCGAAGCCGTTGCCGCCTCAGACCTCGACGTGAAGCTGCTTCACCTTTCTCAGGGTTCACCTGTGCTGATGATTCAACGCGTGGTGTTGAGCGCCGCTGGCGAACCGCTGGAGTTCTTGCAAGCGCGTTATCGCGGCGACCGATTCAAATATCAAATTGGAGATTAACATGACGAAGACTTACGGCGACCCGAAATCAACCATTCCATATCAATGCTTCATGGGGCGATGGGAAGGCTTGTGCAAAACCTTCAGCCCGAAGGGCGACTTCATCGAATCCGCTGCGGTGCATATGGATGTGTCTTGGAACGAAGTGGGTAAGAGCTGGCATTTGATGGAAGACTTCGAAAATCTGTACGAAGTGGGCAAGACCGTCTTTCATTCTGACATCTCCACCGACGGAAAATTTTGCTGGGCGACCAGCGAGCAGTTGAGTCTGCATGGCACCGAACTTACGCCGTATAACTATGTCTTTACCATCGACAGTAAAATTTCACACACCATCGTTCATAACAATCATTACTTCATCGACCCCAACAACCGCCGCATCATCACGCATAAACTGCGCGAAGGCAAGACGCATATTTTTCAGATTCAGGATTTTGTGAGAATACAGCAACCTTAAATTCTCGTCATTGCGAGGGCGGTGTTCTTCCGCCCGAAGCAATCTCCAAGCGTATGTACGAGATTGCTTCGTCGGGCTATCGCCCTCCTCGCAATGACGAAATGGAGTCATTATGATTATCCAGACCGCCATTGAAGGCAAGCCCAACTTCGCCATCGAACAACCTGACCATACGCGCACCTGCGGTCAACTCGCACGCGCATTTGGCAACGCGGACTTTGCTCAACCCACGCCGCGTGACCTCGTCGTCTACATCGTTGAACATCACGACGAAGGCTGGGCGTCCATCGACGCGCTGCGTGAACAATCACCGACCACGGGTTTGCCGCATCACCTCACGCAAACGCCCATTCCATATCTCATCCAAACCAGCAAAGGCTCGCCCGAGTTCAACGAAAAACATCACGCGTATAGCGGCTTGCTCTCGTCCATGCACACCTATGGTTTATTCAATGGACGCTACGGTCTGTCGGATTTTATTTTCATCGACAAGATTTCCGCAGAGCACAAAGCCGCCGCGGATGCGATGCTCGCAGATGAACTGACTCGCCAAGCCCGCCTCAAAGCGGACCTCGGAACTGATTCCACCTCCCAAGCTTGGATCGAAGAGAAAGCCTTGTTCAATAACTACAAACTCTTGCAGTTCTTCGATACCTTGGCGTTGTACTTCCACACCACACACACCGAAGGACGCAAGGAAGGCAAATTCCTCAACGTGCCCGATGGCAAAGGGACAGATCACACCATCAGCATCACCCCGCGAGAAGATGGTTCGTATGCTATCTCTCCGTGGGTCTTCGAAGGCGACTCACTCGAAGTCTCTGTTGAAGGACGTTACATCACTGCTCAACCTCAAGGCGCAGACTTCAAAGCCATTTTCGATAACACGCCCAAAGAGAAACAAATCTACCAATTGGTACGTGGGTAATCACCAATTACCAATCACTAATTACTATGAATCAACCCATCCAATTCAAGCAAGGACTTGGTCGCTGGGCAGGCAACGCCGAAGTGTTCGACAGCAAAGGCTGTTTCCTCGGCAACGGCTCAGACTATCGCAATGTGCAATCGCTCCCTGAAGGGCGTGTGCGCATTGATGTGTCTTTCGTTGGTCCCTTTAAGCATAGCGGACATTACTTTATTCAACAGCAGGATGACCACCGCCTGTACGAAGGTCCCGCCAATATCGGATATGCCGAAACACTTAGTGAAAACCTTGTGGATGCCAATGCATATTGGTCAGCACTTGGGTTGAGTCAACGCTTCTTTTTGATGATCGTGGACGGCAATTTGCAACTCTCGCTTGCTCAAATGTCCCGCGGCGAACACATGATGTATGTCGTTGTTGGACAAAACGACCGCGTGCCCGAAGATACCCCCGTCCCACAGCCGACCGTGGTCAGCGGCACACATTACGACCTGCATGATGATCCCACCTCTGGGCGCGGCGAGATTCTTTTTCATCGACCTGGGCGATGGAGTGGTGAACTCTCCGCGTTGGATGGTGAGAGAAAACCGCTTGGCAAGAAACTTTACGAAGAGATCATTACTCCCATCAAAGAAGGCATGTTGGGTTTACGCATCGAAGGTGGTGCTTTCGGACCCGAAGTCCGCAAGATGTCACTGGTTACGAATCAGTGGCAGGCGTGGGCAACGGACGACTCGGAAATCGTCGGCAGTTACTCTCTCAGTGGTGGACGTGCTCTCAGCGGACAGTTCTATCATCGTGAAGCGCATCTGCGCTGCTGGCGGCGCGAAGTGGTGACGCTCGACGGTACACGCAAAGCCGTCGTCCAACATTGGTATCGTGGCGGGCAGCGAGTTGGCTCACAGTTTGGTGTGATGGAATTCGAGTCTGCATGAATCAACCATCCTTCCTCGGCGACTGGCTCGTGAGCGAATACGTCTACACTCCTGCAGGCGAATATGCGGGTGTGATCCATCAACGCCGCAAGCTCCAGCCGCAGGGAGATGTGATCCGCGTGATCCAGATCTGTGAGCCTGTCAAAGTTGCGCATGGCCTATCCGGGCAAGCGGAGGAAGTTGTAAATGTCATGAACAAACGTGTGGGTGAGTTTGTTTTTGATCTGAAGATCGTTGGCAAGGCTCGGCATTATCTCGGTGAAGATGTGGTCGGCGGCGGGTTCTCCTGGAAAGATGGCGTGCTGACCGCGCGTGGCATGTGGACTCACTTTGGCTATAACTTCACTTCTTTTTCGATATTGGTCAACCCGAATAGGCAAGTTACTGGCGGAAAGTTTTTCATTGCCAATGAAGAAGTTGCGACCATCGTCGGTGTTGGCGTCCCTGAGAACGAAGGCTATCCGATTTTGAAGCCGACCACTCCAAGCGGCGATTATCACGGTGAACGATATTTGATCTCACCCGAAGGTGAGTTGCTCGAAACCATTGCGATCACTGCCAACGATGTGACCTTCAACGAGACCGAAGGCATGCGTGGACGTCAAAAGCAATACGGCGCCTTGCGCGAGATCGAAGCCGTGACTACTCCTGGTGAAACGGTCTCATGGCTGGAAGTGAACGACGAAACGACAGGCATGGTCGCTGGTCTGTGCAAATGGAACCGCGACGAAAAACTACATCATGTGCATGTATATCTTTTGAGGAAATCTTCGTGATTCGCGCCCTCTTCCACGCCACGACTCTTCCGAATGCCAGTGCACCGTATAACGTGCTGCATTTGAAAGTTTATTATCCTGCCGCGCCGACTAACAGCGACGCGGAACGGATGAGTGGCGTGATTTCCGCGGATAAAACGTCCGCACCGATGCCAGTAGTGATCTTCTTCAATGGCATCAACGTGGGCATCGAGAGTTATCACTGGTTGGCGGTGAAACTAGCGGAAGCAAATATTGTCACGGTGATGTACACGCATGTGGCAGAGACATTGCCCGGCGTGATCGGGCTGACGCCTGCGATTGATTTATCGAAAGTGAAACCTGACACGTATGGAAGCGGCGCAACCTGCCCTGCAATTCAACCGATTCTCGATTCGCTGATGCAGTTGAATAGCGACGAAAAGAGTCCGCTGTGTGGGGTGATGGATTTGAACAACGTCATCCTTGGCGGACATTCTGCGGGCGGCACGGTCGCTTTGCAGAACGCGCAATTCTTTGCGCAGGTGAAAGCGGTCTTTGCGTATGCAGGGCATACGATGGCATCTACGATGTTGGGATTTGCAACGAACACTGTATTGAGTGTGGGCAGCAAGTCAGTGATGTTGATGCGCGGTGATAAAGATGGCGTGATCGCGGCGAGCCGTGTCCGCTATGGGACGGAGGGGCAGAGTCAAGACCCAGTGGAGAAAACGTTCGACGAAGCGTGTCAACCGTCGGCGGGGGAAGAGGCGTGGGACGTCCTCTTGCAAGGCGCGAATCATTTTGCCATTGCACATCCGCTGGACGAGACGACAGGTCGCTTCTTCCTGGATATGGAAATGATAAGACCTGCGGAGCAAGTGCGCGAGCAGATCGCAGGGCTTGTGTTGGCATTCATCAAGAAATCGGAATTACGGACAGAACAAACTGTCATTCGAAAAAAATAAAGGAGAGAAACATGCTAAAGAACTTTTGGTGGCCGTTGGAATTTTCGCACGTTATACAGAACAAGCCGATCCGCGTGACGGCGTTGGAGCAGGAGTTCGTGTTGTATCGCACGCCTGATGGTGTGGCGCATGTGTTGAGTGATCTGTGTGTGCATCGTGGTGGGGCTCTTTCAGATGGCTGGATGCAGGGCGATTGTATTGTGTGTCCGTATCATGGTTGGGAATATAAGGCGGATGGTTCATGCACGAAGATTCCTGCGCACCCTGACTTACCTGTGCCAAAGAAAGCGCGCGTCGATTCATACCCGACTGTGGAAAAGTACGGCTACATCTGGGCTTTTCTCGGCGATCTCTCTGAAGCCGAACGTCCACCTTTGCCTGAATTACCTTATTTTGATGACCCGAATTTCAAAGTCGTACGCGGTAATTTCGAATGGCCTGTCTACTACGAACGCGCGCTCGAGAACAGCATGGATGCGGCGCACGCGCCCTTCGTGCATGGCGGCGCATTTGGGAATCGTGAAGAACCCGATATCCCTGATTACGACATCGAAGAACATCCGCCCATTGGCGCGACGATGACGGTAACGCTCAAACCCCCGAAGAAGAACATGAAGGGATTTTGGAACCGTCTTTATAAAGAAGAGCGCCCTGGTGTGAAGACCCGTGCAGGGTTTTGGATGCCCTGCATGACCCTGCTCGAAGTGAACCTGCCGATGGGACAGATGATCCTGTTCAACTTCCACATTCCTGTGAATGAATATAAGACCATCACCAAGTGGACGCAACTGCGCACTTTCTTCAAAGGCAACTGGGCAGATGGCGACGCGCTCAAGCGTGTGCTGAAGATCTTCAATCAAGATTATCCCATCGTGCTTTCGCAGCGCCCCGAACTGTTGCCCTACGACATCGGCGCGGAACTTTCGGTGAAGAGCGACGGCATTCAGATCGCTTATCGCAAGATGCGCAAAAAGTATATCGACATGGGCTGGCAGATCGATGTTCATCGCATCAAGAAGGAATATGGTCGCCAACATGCGGTGGTCATCCCGTCGCCTGCCCGCAAGGAAGTGCCCGAACTCGCCAAGGCATGGGTGTTGAACGAAGTGCCGACGGTGGAAGCGAAGAAGTCGGACGATTGACGATAGATCATTAACCGCAGAACTTCATGGTCTATCGTCAATGGTCTGTGGTCAAAATTGAATTCAACTTTATCGGAGATTAACTACATGTCCCTGCCCCAACAACTTTCGCTCGGCGCTTTAGAGAAGATAAAAACCCGCTTCGGACTCACCGAGGTCGGGTCGCCATACCTGAGCCTTTCCTCACCGATGAGCCCTGCTCCCGTTGGCAGTGTCCGTTTGTTTGGCGGAGATAAGGTGCATAAGATGGTCTATATCGGCTTGGTCGTTCCGCCCATCGGGCTGGACTCGCATATGATCTTTGCCTTCACCAAGCCTGAGAGCCACATCCCGCACTTCACACTGGACTCGGTGATGGCGGGTCCGCACTTTGCTTTCCACCTTGACCTGATCCCACGTGCAGATTTGGGCGCGAACCTCAAATATCTCAATGCCGTGTTCGATACCTTGACTCCCATCTTTGATGAAGCCAAGAAGATCGAAGGTCTAACCGCAGCGCAACTCGGACCCAAGCAATACGCTCTCATGTCCCCGTGGATGTTGGCGTATCGCGCAAGCGAATCTGCGTTCGAGCAGATTCAAACTCCCGTGAACGGCTATCTCGATCATTGGTTCAACCTGGTCGAGAACGGTGTCCCTGCGGATGCTGTCCCTGTAGGTGATTTTGCCGCGCGAGACCAACTCAACCGCAACGCCATCTTCGACCCCGAAGTGGACAAGGTTTGGGCGCAGGTGGAACGTCTGGTTGGTGCAGAGACGGGCGCGAAATTGCGCGAGATTTTGAAGAACCAGAGTGTAGAGAAATAGATGGCAAAGACAGTTGTCGTTACTGGCTCCACCCGCGGAATTGGTCTTGGGCTTGCTAAAGAATTTCTCAAGCGTGGATGCAACGTCGTTGTATGCGGACGGTCACAAGTCGGTGTGAACAAGGCTGTAGAGCAGTTGGCTGCTGAGGCGGGCGGAGCGAATCTGCTTGGGGTGCGGTGCGATGTCGCTTCGTTCGAGCAGGTTCAGGCGTTGTGGGATGCGGGCGCGAAGCGTTTCGGTCGCATTGACATCTGGATCAACAACGCAGGTACGACGACCAATCCGCTGCCGTTCGGTCAACTCGAAAAAGATGAGATCGATGCGACGCTTTCGACCAAGATTTTTGGCTCACTGTATTCGGCGCATGTCGCCATCAACGGCATGTTGAAGCAGGGCGGCGGTGATATTTATTTCACCGAAGGCATGGGCGGCAAGGGCGAAGTGCAGGAAGGTGTGGCAATGCTCGGCACGGGCAACGCGGCTGTGGTCTATTTTGTGAAGGCGCTGCGCAAGGAATATGCTGGTTCGAATGTTCACTTCCATACGTTGCGACCTGGCATCAATGTGACGGAACACTTTCTGCACGGCGTGGAATATCTCGATGAAGCGCGCTGGGAACGCTCGAAGCGTGTGATCAATATTTTAGGCGATACACCTGAAACCACCACGCCGTGGCTTGCGGATGCGATCTTGAAGAACGATAAGAAGGAAGGTCACATCGCGTGGCTGACGCCGATGAAGATCATGCTGCGGTTCATGACTGCTAGCTTCAATAAGCGAGATCTGTTTGCGGGATATGAAAGACCAGTAAAGAATTGAATATCTTGCTGACGGCTTAAGAAAACACCAGATACCCCTCTGATAAGGACTCAGGTAATGACTGACAACAACCAACCCTCCAAATGGCAAAAGAATATCGAAGGTGAGTGGCACGGATATCCGTCCATCTTTGATGTGAACGGCAATCATAGCGGATACAACAAGGTCTATCGCTCGTCCACGTTCGTTGATGGGAAGACGACTTACATGATGAACACAAAGATCCAGCATGGGCAGGGTCCGCTGCTGCCACGGCTGGAAGTTTCGGATATTTTTCTATTTGGCGTAGTCGACAGTGACCAGGATCGCATTTATCTTGGTCCCGATTTCATCGGCGCGGGTCACCCGTATGGGACGCTTGTGGATGCCCATTACTACTCCCCTGGTTGGACGGGTGATCTTGAAGACGATGGTGCATATCCTGCCTGATGGCGAGACGCAGGTGTACTCATCGCTTTTGTATGATGGTCCCACCATTTGTTCGGTTTTCAATGGCATTTACAAAGTCGCGTTTGATTACCACTCCAACCCCGAAACCAAAGCCCGCATCGATGCCTTCTGCGAGACCGAACGCGTCAACGGACTCAAGCCGCATATTCTGCCTTCGAAGAAATCTGGCGCATGGGATGGCGAGATGATTGTCTGCGGGGCAGACCAGAAGCAGATCGGCGTGAACAAGGTTCATATCGATTACAAGCCGATTGACCTGCTCCGTGCCGAGATGACAGTGGAGATTACGGGCGTATTCAACAAGAAATACACCTTCAAACGCTATCGCAATCATGCCAAGCATTACTTTGAAGGACCAGATGTATTCGGAAACTCAATGGGCTATGGGCGCGCATTGTATACAAGCCAACATTTCTATGGCGAAGCGCTCAAGGTCAAGGGACGTGAATTCATTATTGACGACAACTTCAATATGAGCGTGGTCTGGCAATTTTATAAGTCGGATAAGATGCAGTACACGACGTTTGGTGTGCTTAATTGGAAGGAAGCATGAGCAAGGTTATTGTCATCACAGGCTCTACCAAAGGTATTGGCTATGGACTCGCGGAGGAATTCCTCAAGCGCGGGTCAGCGAGTCGTGGTCAGCGGACGCAAACAAGACGTTCTGGATCAAACCCTCTCGACGTTATCCTCAAAATATAAGGACAAGGTCGCTGGTTGTTTGTGTGACGTGACTAAACTGGAAGACCATGAGCGATTATTTGCCTTCGCCAAGGAGAAATTCGGGCGGGTGGATGTTTGGATCAACAACGCGGGCGTGGCTCATCAGCAGCGCAATTTGTGGGAGTTGTCCAATGAGGTCGTGGAAACCGTCGTGAAGTCGAATGTCTTGGGTTCATTATATGGAACGCGTACGGCATATAACGGCATGATGGCACAAGGTGGCGGCTGGATCTATAACTTTGAAGGCTTTGGCTCCAATGGGAACGTCCGTGAGGGCATCACGCTGTATGGCATGACCAAGGCTGCAATTGCATTTATGGGTAAATCGTTTGCGGCGGAGTTGAAGGGCTCGCCTGTTAAAACTGGGTTGATCCAGCCGGGTATGGTCATCACCGATATGGTGGTAGGACAGTACAGCGATCCGCAGGAATTTGCGAAAGTGAAACCCATCTTTAACATCATTGCCAGTCGATTGGAAGATGTTGTGCCAGCGATTGCTGAAAAGATATTGTCCAATGAAACCAACGGCGCGCGGATCGATCTGCTCCCGCGTTGGAAGGTGATGCTGCGGTTTTTGTCCGCGCCATTTGTGAAGCGCAATGTCTTTGATTAGGAATTATTCATGACCTTTGATCCAAACGATTTCAAACGCGCCATGGGACAGTTCGCTTCGGGTGTGACGGTGGTCACGTCCAAGCATGGCGAGACGCCTATTGGCATTACGGCGAGTTCGTTCACGAGTCTGAGTCTCGACCCGCCACTGGTGTTGGTTTCGCTCAACAAAAAACTGTTCACGCATAACGTCATCGCCGAGAGCGGATATTTTGCCGTGAATGTTTTGTCCGCGCGGCAGCTTGAGATCGGCATGCGCTTTGCGGGCATGAAGCCTGAGATCAAAGATCGTTTTGCTGGGCTGAAGACTCACACGGCAGTGACGGGAAGTCCGCTGCTGCCTGATTCGCTGGCGTGGGTCGATTGCACGGTCTGGTCGATGTATGACGGCGGCGACCATACCATTTTTGTGGGCGAGGTCAAGGACTTGTATGTGTCAGAGTTGGACATGCCCCTTCTTTACCACAACAGGTTATGGCGTCGAAGCGAGGCGATTGAAATCCCCACGGTGCCGATGGAAGTTAATTTGGTCGAAGTCGGGCTGCGGGATGGAATCCAGCGTGAGGAGAAGTTTATCCCAACCGAGATGAAAGTGGAATACGCCTCTCTCTTAGCCGACGCTGGACTCAAGAATATTCAAGTTTCCTCGTTTGTGAATCCGAAGATCGTGCCGCAGATGGCGGATGCTGCCGAAGTGTTTGCGCGTTTGCCCAAGCGTGATGACGTGACCTTTAGCGCGTTGGTGCTGAACATGAAAGGCGTGGAGCGTGCGATCGCGGCGGGTGTGAAGCAGTTGGAAATGGGTGTGCCTGCCAGTGAAACGCTTGCGAAGAAAAATGCCAACACGACCGTTGAAGATGGCATCGCGGAGACTGCCGAGATGGTGAAGATGGCGCGTGAACATGGTGTGAAAGTGCGCGTTGGTGTGCAGGTGGCGTTCGGTTGTGCGTATGAAGGCAAGATCGAACAAGCGAAAGTCGTTTCGATGGCGCGTCGATTTTTGGCGATGGGCATTGACGAACTCTCGCTGGCGGATTCGGCTGGACTTGGAAACCCACAATTGATCCGCCGCGTGGTGCAGGAAGTTTTACCGCTGGCAGGGAGCGTGCCTGTGGTTCTGCATTTGCACGATACACGCGGACAAGGCTTGGCGAATTTGTTGTCCGCGTTGAAATCAGGCGTGACCATGTTCGATACATCGTTTGGCGGACTTGGGCGGTTGTCCGTTCATTCAGACGGCGAAGGGTAATGTCGCCACCGAAGACACGGCGAACATGCTGCACGAAATGGGCATTCAAACGGGCGTGGATATCAAGAAGGTTGCTGAACTCTCGCGCCGCATGGAAGAATTTTTGGGCAAGGAATTGCCTGCGAAGATGCATAAGTTGACCTGACGACAGACAATGGATGACAGACGATAGTGACCATGGTCTGTGGTCAATCGTCCAACGTCGAAAAATACTATGAAACAAACGATTAGCGAAAAAATCCTCTCCCAACACGCTGGCAAGCCTGTGAAAGCAGGTGATATTGCCATTGTCCGCGTGGATGGTGTGATGGCGACCGATGCGACGTCACCGTTTGCGATCAAGGCGTTCCGTCAGATGGGCGGGAAGAAACTTTGGGATAGTGACCGTGTGTCGTTGATCATTGACCATGCTTCGCCTGCCCCGAACGAGACGGTTGCGAATCTGCACAAACTCATGCGCGATTTTTCAGCGGAGATGGGTTGCAGGTTGTACGACATCGGCGAAGGGATCTGTCACCAGTTGATGGTGGAGAATGCACACGTCAAACCAGGTGACCTCTTCCTCGGCGCGGACTCGCATACTCCCACCTATGGCGCGTTGAACGCTTTTGGCATTGGCGTCGGTTCGACGGATTTAGCCGCGACGATGCTGACTGGCAAGACCTGGCTGAAAGTCCCAAAGACCATCAAGATCACATTGAACGGCGAACTGAAAAAAGGCGTGACATCCAAAGATTTGATTCTCTTTCTCGTCAGAGAACTTGGCGTGGAAGGCGCGAATTATCAAGCCGTGGAATTCACAGGCGAGACGATTAAGTCCATGACATTAGCCAGCCGCATGGCGATTGCCAACATGAGTTCTGAAATGGGAGCAAAAACGGGCTTGGTTGACCCGACTGGACTCGACCTTTGGTATCCCTTCGAACCGACCTTTGCCGACAACGACGCAGAATACGTTCGCGAGTTGACCTTCGATGTTTCAGCTCTTCGTCCACAAATTGCCAAGCCACACTCACCTGAGAACGTTGTCGCCATTGACGAAGTGCTGGGCACGAAAGTTAATTATGCCTTTATCGGTTCTTGCACCAACACAAGGCTCGAAGATCTGCATGCTGCAGCACAAGTGTTGAAGGGCAAGAAACTTACCAGCACACGACTCATCATTGCGCCCGCCTCCAAAAAAGTTTTCAATGACGCGCTCAAAGATGGCACGATCCAAATCCTCTCCGATGCTGGCGCGACCTTTATCACGTCAGGATGTGGTCCCTGTGTGGGTTCACATCTCGGCGTGCCAGGGATGGGGAAGTGGTCATCTCATCCACGAACCGTAATTTTCAAGGACGCATGGGCAACCCCAAAGCGCAGGTCTATCTCGGTTCGCCCGCGGTTGTGGCGGCGTCTGCGCTGGCGGGTGAGATTACGGAGCCAACAGAATGACCACCGCTCACGTTTACCCCGTCGACAACATCGACACCGACCGCATCATCCCAGGCAAATACACCAAGACCCTGGATATGTCCGCGTTGGCTTCGCATGTGCTCGAAGACCTCGACTCTGAATTTTCAAAGAAGGTTCAGCAGGGCGATATTCTCGTCGCAGGTAATAACTTCGGCTGCGGTTCATCGCGTGAGCAGGCACCGATCGCCATCAAAGCCGCGGGCGTTTCAGTAGTGGTTGCAAAAACTTTCGCAAGAATTTTTTATCGCAACGCCATCAATATCGGTCTGCCCGTCATCGAAGTGGAACATCACAACATTCAATCGGGCGATTCCATTTCGGTTGACCTTGAGAATGGCGTCGTCACAAATCATACAAAGAACGAAACCTATCAAGCCACCAAAATGCCGCAGCAGATGATCGACATTCTGAACGCGGGTGGGTTGGTGAATTATCTTATCCAACACGGCGACTACGTTTAGCAAATGACCCTTCACACTCTCTCCTCCCTCCGCGTTCTCGAATTCAGCCATGCCGTGCTCGGTCCTGCCTGCGGGCTTGTCCTCGCCGACCTTGGCGCGGAAGTCATTCGCATTGAGCCGCTGGATGGCGACCCGACGCGCAAACTCAAGGGTTTCGGCACGGGCTATTATCCGTTCTTCAATCGCAACAAAAAAAGTGTCGCCATCGATATCAAATCCGAAGCAGGGCGTGAGGTCATTTTCAAATTATTGGAATCGACGGATGTCCTGATCGAAAACTTTGCGCCTGGGACCATGGATCGACTCGGCTTTGGATATGAAGCCCTCGCCTCACGCTACCCGAAGCTTGTGTACTGCTCCCTGAAAGGATTCCTCCCCGGACCCTATTCCTCCCGCCTCGCGCTCGACGAAGTGGTGCAGTTCATGAGCGGCATCGCCTACATGACAGGACCGATCGGTCAGCCGTTGCGTGCGGGCGCATCCGTCATCGATATCATGACGGGGACATATGGCGCGATTGCCGTCCTCGCTGCGTTGCGTGAACGGGATGTGACGGGCAAAGGTCAACTTGTGAAGAGTGCCTTGTTCGAGACCGCCGCCTTCTTAATGGGACATCACATGGCGTACGCAGCAATGACTAAAGAACCTGTCCCGCCGATGCCTGCCAGAGTCAGTGCATGGGCGATCTATCGGACATTCAATACTTGCGAGAATGAACTGGTCTTCATCGGCGTGACCAGCGACAAGCAATGGGTGCGCTTCTGTGAGTCGTTCGAAATGCACGACCTGCTTGCAGATGAACGTCTCGCTACGAACAATGGACGCATTGACCAGCGCGAGTGGTTGATCCCTGATCTGATTCAGCGGATCTCAAAGTACTCCAAAGCCGACGTGCTGAAACGCTGTGAATTGCCGACCTGCCGTTTTCTCCCATCGCCAAACCCGAAGACCTCTTCACGGATGAACAATTGATTCAGGGACATAGTTTGCTGGAAACGATTTTGCCTAACGGCGACACGACTCAACTTCCACGTTTACCGTTATTGCTCGACGACGAAGGCTCGCAGTTAGAGATCAATCCACCCGAGATTGGCAAACATTCCAAAGAAATATTAGCCGAAATTGGAATTGACCAAGCCACTATTGAAAAATTAATTCAAGATCATATCGTAGCAGCCTGAACAATTACCAATTACCAACCACAGGAGTTGTCCATGTACGACTTACTCATCAAGAACACAAAACTTGTCCGCCCGAACCAGACGAATGTGGAAGTGGCAGATATCGCCATCAGCGGGGGGAAGGTTCAGAGGGTGACACCAGCCATCCCTGCGGAAGAGGCGAAAGAAGTCCATGATGCGAAGGGACTTCTCGCATTCCCAGGTCTCGTCGATGGGCATATGCATGTCGGTATCTATTCTCCGTTGGCGGAAGATGCGATCACGGAATCCAAAGCGGCGGCGATGGGTGGGGTGACGAGTGCCATCACGTATTTTCGCACGGGCGAATATTATTTGAACAAGGGCGGCGCGTATAAGGATTTTTACCCTGAGGTGTTGGATATTTCGAAGGGCAGGTATTGGGTGGACTATGCCTATCACCTTGCGCCGATCAACCGTGGACATATCGATGAAATGCCGATGTTGATGAATGATTTCGGCGTGTCGTCGTTCAAGATCTTTATGTTTTATGGCGGGCATGGGTTGCATGGCAAGTCTGACCAGCAGCATAATTTTTTGAAACTCGAAGGCGATGAGAAATATGACTTTGCGCATTTCGAGTTCATCATGCGCAAGTTGAGCGAGATGATCGAAGCGAACCCGAAACAGGCGCCGTACATCAGTTTGAGTTTGCATTGCGAAGTGGCGGACATTTTGAATGCGTACACGTCGATGGTGCAGCGTGATGGCAAGTTGAAGGGACTGCACGCGTATAACGCGGCGCGTCCGCCGCACAGCGAAGGCTTGGCGGTGTTCATCGCTTCGTATCTTGCGCATGAGACCAGTTGCGCGAATATCAATCTGTTGCATCTCACATCACGCAAGGCGCTTGAAGCCGCGTTGATGATGCGCGACTTGTTCCCGCATATCAACTTCAGGCGCGAAGTGACGATCGGGCATTTGCTGCTCGATGTGGACGAACCCAACGGTGTGCTGGCGAAGGTCAACCCGCCGATTCGTCCGCGCGCGGATGTGGAATTTTTGTGGGAGAAAGTTTTGAGCGGCGATGTGGATTGGGTGGTCAGTGACCATGCCTGCTGTTCGACCGAGATGAAATACAACGCCGATCATCCCGATGATATTTGGATGGCGAAGTCTGGCTTTGGCGGCACGGAATATATGTTGAGCGGATTGCACAGCGAAGGCTCCAAACGCGGACTGTCCTTGAATCGCATGGCGGAACTCGTCTGTTGGAATCCCGCCCAGCGTTATGGACTTTTATCAAAGGGTGACATCGCCGAAGGCTACGACGCGGATATTGTTCTGTTCGACCCGAACGAGTCGTTTGTTGTCCGCGCGGCTGAGTCTGAGTCGGGGCAGGGGTACACGCCGTTTGAAGGGCACGAACTCACAGGTAAGGTGAAAACAACATTCGTGCGCGGGAATAAGGTGTATGAGAACGGGAAGATTTTGGGTGAAGCAAAAGGTCAATACGTCAAGCGACCCCTCCGGCGAACAATGAAATTCGGCATCCATTCTCCCTCCTTCATTTATAACGATGCCAACATCTTTGATGGCATTAAGAAAAAAGCCTTGTGGATCGAAGCACACGGCTTTGACTGGTTCTCGGTGATGGATCACATGATCCAAATCCCTGTGCATGGACTTCCCGAAGAGCCGTTCATGGAAGGCTGGACGCTTCTTTCCGCGCTCGCGGCGGTGACTGACCGAATCAGATTATCCACGCTGGTCACTTCGACGTCCTACCGCAACCCCGCACTGCTTGCAAAGATGGTCGCCAATTTAGACATCGTCAGCCACGGACGCGTCACACTTGGAATCGGCGCAGGTTGGTATGAAGCGGAATACAAGCAGTACGGCTTTGAATATCAAGAGAAACCCGCCGAGCGGATTTATCGACTCGAAGAAGCCATCAAGTTGATCAAAACCATGGACGGAAGAACGCGCCACCTTTCACGGCAAATACTTCCATGTGGAGAACGCCATCCTTGAACCCAAGCCAAGTCAGAAACCACATCCGCCGATTCTGATCGGTGGGGCGGGTGAACAACTCACATTGCGCACGGTGGCTCGGGTTGGAAATATGTGCAACTTCATCGGCTCGCCTGAGGATGTAAAACACAAGTTCGAAGTGCTGAATCAGCATTGCGTTAAAGAAGGACGCGATTACAACGATATCGAGCGCACCGTGTTGTGCAATATCCTGATCGCCAAAGACGAATCCGCCATCCAATCCAAATTAGAAAAAGCGACATTGTTCAAAGGGCGTGGTTTGACTGTGGACAGTGCACGAAAATTATTTACCGAGTATCAAGCAGCTGGCGTGCAGATGTTGATTTGCAGTATTTATCAGAACGATGTGGAAACGTTGGAATTGTTGAGTGAGTTGAAGGATGAATTCGGAATTGACGGAACGATCGAAACCACCGAGAATCAACTCTCGCGCATAATAACCAAATATAGGAACCAACCATGACCGAAAAACTAACAGGTGAATTGCTCGTTGAACGAATGACCGAAAAAGAGCGCGGGATCGCGGCGCGGGTGGAGAGCGTGTTGCCTGCGTTGCGGGCGGGCGCGGAGAAGGCAGACGCTTCGGGCGAGTTCCCGTTGGAAAATATTGCGTTGCTGCGTGAAGCGGGTTTGTTCGGCTTGATCGTCCCTGAAAAATACGGCGGGTTGGGCGGCACATTGCGCGACCTCGCCGCTGCGGCGTTTGCTTTGGGAACGGCTTGCCCTTCAACGGCATTGTGTTTCTTCTTCCATTGTTCAACCGCCTCGCGCGGCTTGCTTGGGCTCGAAGCCATCGAAGCAGGTTTGTTCACTGATGAAGTTGAAGCCAAGCAGGTGCGTGCCTTTGGTGAAAAGCTGCTGACCAAAATGGGCAGTGGACGTTTCCTTGCCAACTTCGCCAGCGAAGAAGCCAAGTCTGCGACGAGCGCGGTGTTGATCTCCACCGAAGCGACTCCCGTTGAAGGCGGCTGGCTGCTCAATGGCACGAAGTCATTTGGCTGCTCCACAGGCGTTGCCGATGAATATTTGGTGCAAGCCAAGATCAAAGACTCAACTGACCTGAACGGACTTTCGATCTTTTTCGTAAGCAGCAAAGCGGAAGGCGTGTCTGAGCGCGCTCACTGGGATTCGATCGGCATGCGCGCCACTGCCACACATGGAATTATTTTGAAAGATGTCTTTGTCAAAACCGAAGACGCGATGACCGTCCCTGGCGCGTTCCTCAAAATGATGCAGATGAGCCGCGGAAGTTATGTCGGCAATCAACTGGCGGTGGTGTGTTTGTATTTAGGCATTGCGAACGGCGTGTTCGATTACACCATCAATTTCCTTTCCAAACTTAAATTTCAAGATACGGGCAAATCCATCTTTGCCGAAAGCGCATTCCATCAGGAATTGGTCGGTCACATGGCAGTGGATCTGGAAACGGGCTTCCTGTGGACACGTCGTCAACTTGAACTTGAAACTTCCGAGACTCCCATCTTGCCGAAGAACAAAGTCGTTGAGCATTGGCGTCTTGCAAAAGGGACGGTTTGCGAATGCGCTCATAATGTCGCGGTCAATGCGCTCAAGGCATGCGGCACCAGCAACACAGGCAATCACGGCGTTATCGCCCGCGGACTTCGCGACCTTGCCATGGGTCTCGTCCAAGCCTTCCCAGCCGAACGCGGACGTATTGAAGCGGCGAAAAGTATCGTCACAGATACAATGCAATCAGGCTTTGCGGTTGCAGAGAAGAAGTAACCTGGAACCTGACCCATGACCCTTGCTTTTCCCCTCGGCTCTGTCGGACACTCCCTCACGCTCATGCGTGGAGTTTGGCATGACCACATCGAAACCTTCAATCTGGATGGAACCCCGCTTCCTCACGACCCGTGGGCGGGTGCGCCTGGCGATTCGCCTTTTGATAATCTGGTCTATATCGACTTCGACGGCGAGAACTACCAGCAGACCAACGTCACCTTTCGCGGCAGACCGTTCCATGCGCGTTCGTTCACGGCAAAGTACAAAGACGGCAAACTCTACTTCGACAAACTCGGACCCGAAGCCCCGCAGCACATCGGCATTTCTGGCGGAGTTGGCATTCTGTGGTTCCTCTCCGAGAACAACACCGACGAACCTCTCAGCCGTTACAGCGAACCTGATTGCATTACGCTCGACGGCTACGACCGCCGCACCCGCATGACCGCCCTCTACCGCAACGGAGTCGCCGTCCGCACACTGACCGCCAAAGGAGTCCGCGTCGCCTCCACCTGCGAACGCCGCGTTGACTTCGACCCCCGTGGCGCGGATGGTCCCGTGCATGATGTAAGAAGTGTGACGAAGGTGTATATGAAGGAAAACGGCTGACGAGACCAGGTTAGACCGCCCAGAAAGATGAAACCACCAATATCTATCGCCAAAAATCTTTGGTCTTGTCTTCCTTTCGCTCGATCATACTGACCAATTACCAATTACCCAAAGGAGATAACCCATGTCTTTCCCTGAAATCACCATGCCCCCGCTCGACGAAGTCAAAAAACACTTCACCCTCTTCGACTACATTGACGGTGAACGCATCGCCCCCACAGTGGACATGGGCGCGTTCGTCCACAACCCGAACACGGGCGAGAAGATCGCGCCGCAAATGGCGACCAGCCCAGAGAACATCGAACGCGCTTTACAGGTTGCACAGCGTTTGCATGAATCAGGCGAGTGGGCGAACACCTCTCCCGAAAAACGCGCCGAGATTCTTGACAACGCCGCCAATCACCTGATGGGGCTCACTCCCATGATCGCCGCGGTTGAATCGTACAATACAGGCATTGTTTTCAGCACCACGAGTTTCGTCAACGCCATTGTGTGGCTGGCGTTCAAAGCCGCCGCGGGCGTGCTCCGCAGTGGATACGCTGTCAACAAAGTCCCTGGTCCGCATGGCGATGTGGAAGTGTTGCGCAAGCCGCTTGGTGTTGCGGTTGCCATCGTGCCGTGGAATTCTCCCGCCGCGCTTGCTGCGCATAAAGTTGCCAACGCGCTCGCCGCGGGTTGCCCCGTCATTCTCAAGCCCACCGAGTGGGCGCCGTATTCCTGTCTCTTCCTTGCTGATGGTCTCGAAGCCGCGGGTCTGCCCAAAGGTCTGTTCCAGATCGTCAACGGCGGTGGTGATGTTGGCGCAAAACTCGTCGGTGATAAACGCGTGCGCGCCGTTTCATTCACGGGCGGTCTGCATGGCGGACGCGCTGTCGCCGCTGCCTGCGCCGCAGATTTCAAATCGCTGCAACTCGAACTCGGCGGCAACAACGCCATGGTCGTTCTGCCAGACGCCGATATCGACAAGGTCGCCGATGGCATCGTCGCGGGCATGACCACGCTCAACGGTCAGTGGTGCCGCGCGCTCGGTCGCCTCGTCGTCCATGAATCGATTCAAGATCAAGTCGTCAACGCCGCGATGGAAAAATTCAAGTCCCTCAAAGTGGGCGACGCGCTCTCGATGGAATCTCAACTCGGACCGCTTGCCAACTCTGCTCATCACGGGCGCATTGTGGACGCGGTCAACGCGCTCAAAGCCAAAGGCGGACAAACGCATCATACCGCCCCGACGCCTGATTCAGCGGGCTACTATCTTTCTCCCACGCTGATCACGGGAGTCGCGCCCGAAGAGACGCTCGAAGAAATCTTCGGACCTGTCGCCACAGTCCACTCGTTCAAGACCGACGAAGAAGCCGTGAAGCTTGCCAATCAAACTCCCTATGGACTCGGCGGTTACGTCTTCTCGAAAGATGAAGACCATGCCATGCAGGTGGCACGTCAAATGAACACGGGTGGAGTCAAGGTCAATGGCGTGAGTCTGCTCGAATTAAATGTCGACGCGCCGCGTCCCGCCTGGGGCTTGAGCGGATTTGGCGAAGAAGGCACATTGGAAACCTTCGATGTCTTCTGTGGAAAATCCATAGTTGGGATTGCGGGTAAATAAAGTTGAGAGAATATACAGGAGAGAAATAAAATGGCAACCATTCGTAATGATGTTTTCAAGATCGGAGATAACTTTGTCACCCTGATCGGTGATGAAGTCAAAGTGGGTGATGCCGCGCCTGAGTTCACTTCAGTGATCGCAGGATGGGCAAAGGTTAATCCGCTTCAGGAATCCAAAGGCAAAGTCATCATCCTTTCGGCAGTTCCTTCGTTGGATACGGATGTTTGCGATCGTGAAACCCGTCGCTTCAATGAAGAAGCCGCCAAGTTGAGTGATGACATCGTCATCTACACCGTCAGTTGCGATTTCCCCATGGCGCAAAAACGCTGGTGCGGTGCGGCAGGAGTTGAAAAGGTCAAGGTTGTTTCGGATGTGTTGGAAGCGGAGTTCGGCGAAAAATACGGCATCCTTATCAAAGAACGCCGCTATTTGCGCCGCTCTGTCTTCATCGTTGGGCGCGATGGAAAATTAACCTATGTCAATTATCTTCCGGTATTGGGTGAAGAACCCAATTATGAAGAGGTCATCTCTGCAGCGAAGGATGCGTTGAAATAGGGTAGAGAAATGGAAACTGTTGATTTTGTGACACGAGCGGACACAACCTGTCTTCGCAAGGAATTACGAAAACAGCCTTAAAAAGGCTCAAAACTCACTTCATCGTTAGTTTGCGAAAAAGTTACGCACCGCGATTTCTATCCCCGTCGGGACCGCCAAGGCTATACGAAAGAACCGCCCTAAAAAGGCGGTTTTTTTGTTGCATATTAACAGTCTTTGCATAAAAACAGGGTAGAAAAATATTTATACACCGTGATTTCGTCTATCTGGAATCTATGTACGAACCCGCGGTCTCATAAGTCATATCGTTACTGTACAAATCCAAATTAGTTTAGAAAACTACAGGTTAGCAATTTACTCTATTCGCATCATAGATTCTGACATCACACATAACCCGGCAGATTCGTGTTTTTTTCTCTTATTGCAAGAGAAAAAACACGAATCACATCTTTGCAAAACTGAGATTCAGCGCTGGATACAATTCTCTATACACAGAATACGACTTTCGATACGCCTCAACATCCGACGGGGCGGGCTGGGTGCTCCCCGTGATCTTGATACACGCCGAGCACGCCTCTGCCACACTGCCCCATGCGCCTGCGCCAACTCCTGCCAACAACGCGGCACCATACGCGCCGCCCTCTGTGGTGTTGACCGTTACCAGCTCCGCTTCCAACACCGACGCCAAAATCTGCCGCCACAACACACTCTTCGTACCACCCCCAGATGCGCGGACTTGTTTAATCTCGCCCAGCCCAGCATTTTGAATCAGCGTGAACGAATCTTTCAGCCCGAATGCCACGCCTTCCAGCACAACACGCGTCATGTGCGCGCGGCTATGGCGCAGGGTCAAGCCGATGAAAGCGCCCCTCGCCAACGGGTCAGGATGAGGCGTGCGTTCGCCAGAAAGATATGGCAGGAATTGCAATCCCTCACTTCCCGCAGGAATTGATTCCGCATCTTTCAATAAGTCATCAAAACTCACATCAGGTGCGAGCGTATCGCGATACCACTGCAAACTCCCCGCTGCTGAAAGCATCACGCCCATGAAGTGCCACATGCCAGGCACGGCATGGCAAAAGGCGTGAAGCCGTCCGTCCGGTTCGATCAACGCAGAAGGCGTGGTTGCAAACACAACACCACTCGTGCCAACGGTCAAACCGACAATGCCAGGTTCAACCACTCCCATTCCTACCGCTCCCGCAGCCTGATCGCCGCCGCCAGCGATAACAGGTGTACCCGCTTTCAATCCGGTGAACGACGCAACTTCTTCGGGAATATATCCTGTGATCTCGGTTCCCTCAAAAGTGCGCGGCATCCATGCGCGCGGAATATCCAACGCCGCCAAGACTTCATCAGACCAGTCACGTGCCTTCAAATCGAACAGCACCGTGCCTGCACCATCGGCTTTATCCATCGCATATTCGTTTGTCAATTTGTAACGAATGTAGTCCTTCGGTAGCAGGATGTGCCTTGTTCTTGAAAATATCTCAGGCTCATTTTCCTTGACCCACAAAATTTTTGGAGCAGTGAATCCTGTCAGCGCAACATTGCCCGTGATCTGGATAAACTTTTCTCTTCCAATGAGCTGATGGATTTCATCACACTGACTTTGCGTACGCTGGTCATTCCACAGGATGGCGGGACGTAAAACATTCCCCACTTCATCAAGCAGGACTAGCCCATGCATTTGTCCCGTGAGACCGACTGCCCTGACTTGGTCTTCATTGACACCTGCTTTTTCTAACACGGACTTAATACTCGCCACAACCGCATCCCACCACTCATTCGGATCCTGCTCCGACCAGAGAGGCTTGGGTGTTTGAAGCGTATGCGGGCTGGATGCGACTGCAACAACATTACCTGTCTCATCTATAAGCAATGCTTTGCTTGATGTTGTGGATGTATCAATACCTAAAAAGTACATCGGTACTCCTGTATCAAGTGTCAGGCGTCAGGAAAAACCTGATACCTGACACTTGGAACCTGAAACGCTATCTCACACCCAACAACACTTCATTCGTCAATTGGTCAAGGCGCTCGTATTTCAATCCACGTGAAGCAATGGTAGAGCGATCGAAAGCTTGTCCTTTAAGGGCATTCGCCTTTGCCGTGGAATATTTTCCGAAATACTGATCCATCGAACCATCATTGGCATTGATCTCTGCAACGATGGACTGGATATCCTTGTCCGCGTTCCACTGGGCAGCCTTATCTTTGAGAATGAGATAAGTGCGCATACAACCGCGCGCAAAATCCTTGACACCTTCGTAGTCTTCGGTGCGATAGGCATGAGCATCAAAGTGACGGGAATTATCGTACTTGTTGTCTTCCAGTAACTTCACCAGGAAGAATGCACTTTTGAGATTGACTGCGCCAAAGCGGAAGTCCTGATCGTAGCGTCCGAAGGCCTGATCGTTGAGGTCAATGTGGAAGAGTTTACCTGCATCAATTGCTTGCGCGACGCCATGGGTGAAGTTGAGTCCTGCCATATGTTCGTGGGCAACTTCTGGATTGACGCCGACCATTTCAGAATGATCGAGTGTTGCGATGAACGCCAGCATATGCCCAGTAGTGGAGTTGTAGATGTCGCCGCGCGGTTCGTTGGGTTTGGCTTCGAGCGCGAACTTCAGATCATATTTCTTATCCAGAGCGTACTCGCACAGAAGTTCATCGCTTCGCGGCTGCGCTTGATGGAGGTGATGGGATCCTTGGTGGCGTCGCTCTCCGTGCCTTCGCGTCCACCCCAGAAGACGTAGGTCTTTGCGCCGAATTCCACGCCGAGGTCGATGGCGTTCATGGTTTTCTGCAGAGCATACGCGCGGACTTTCGAGTCGTTGGACGTGAAAGCGCCATCTTTGAAGATGGGATCGCTGAACAGGTTCGTGGTTGCCATCGGCACAACGAGACCTGTATCTGCCAGCGCTTTGCGGAAATCCTTTTTGATCGCGTCCGCTTCGGCAGGGGTGGCATCAATCGGGATCAAGTCATTGTCGTGGAAGTTTACGCCATACGCACCGACTTCTCCAAGCAGGTAGACCAACTCGGCAGGTGTTTTTTGTCCGCGTGTCACGGAACCGAATGGATCCGCGACGCGATTGCCAACGGTCCATAGACCAAAGGTGAATTTGTTTTCAGGTTTGGGGATATACATCAGACACTCCTATTATGTTGTTCGATGTTGATTCAAAAGCATGAATACTTGTGAGGAGGAATTTCAACTTACAACGGGCTGATTTTAACAAATCAACCCGTTGTAGTATGGACAATAAAAAGCCTACCTTTTACTTAACTCTTTCTTGAACTATTCTGGTTGAGCGATTACTCCGCAGCGGCGTGGACTTGGAACGGGGGCCCTTTTCCCCCCCGCCGTGACCACCGTCTCTCCGCTTTGTCAGCGCGGCCCGCCTATTTCGGCAACGGATTTGAAGTTTTCCTCGCCGAAAATATGATTCGCTATTCTGAAAAGACCACGATGGAATACTCGGTCATCGGTCACCTGCATATCATCCTGCACACCGGACACGATCCATATTTATTGCAACACTTCCATCGCCAGCGCAAGGACCTGCTCCTGACTCATGGACTGTCCCTCCACCCAAGCCGCATTGAACTCGGAGTCGGATAGTCCTTCGCGTGCCTGAGTCAGATAATGATCAAATTCATTCTTGTATACAGGTTGTTGTACATGCCCTTTTATTTTATTATGACTTTCAATCCACCCAAACAAGAAAGTCGCCTGTCTGATCAATTGCTGATCAACAGCAAAGCAGGCAACATAAGTAATTACAATAGGCGAGAATACCCAATCTCCTTCAGTTTTAAGAAACTGCAAGGCGCTTATTAGGTTTTTTCTTGCTTCTGCAATTTGACCGCGAATGCGTTCCACAATTGACAGACCACAACGGCTTAAGACTTTTTCACTATCTGCCGCGGGGAGTGATAAATTCTTTTTATATAGAGTGGATGCCTGATCAAAGTCCCCTTGAAAACGAGCAATTTCTCCAAGGTCACCCAGAATACCTGGCAGGAATTGATCGTCAGGTGTATCCTCAACCAATTTTCTTGCTCGATTTAGTAAAGATATTGCTTGATCAAAATCCCCTAACCAAGTGCTATCTGAAAGATGCAAGGTAACAAGATGTATATAAACGGTCACGCGCCTCCTCGGCAAGAGAAAGAGCTTCCTCAAAATATCTCCGGGCGGAATCCCAATCACCCTGGTCTTCACTCATCAACCCAAGGAAATTTACGCCCAAAGCCAACCATCCCAAATCACCTACAACTTTGTTCTAATAAAATCTGAGCAGTATCGTAATTACCATCAAGTATCTCGTTAGTGCCTTGCACGCAAAGCACCCTCGTCAAACAACCATGATCGCCTATTTCACGTGCCAAAAGCAAACTTTCTTCAAGACACTTGCTCACTTCAACTGAGGGTGAACCTGGCTGAATAATTGATAAACCATAAAAATGCAAAAGCGCCCAAGCTCGGTTTTTATTTCGTTTGATGGAGCTGGCTTTTAGAAATATTTCAAACCATTCAATGCCTTCTTTTCTAAAATCTCCACGTTCGGCCCAAAACAAATACAAGGCATTTGATAAGCACAAGCCCGCATCAACATCGCGTGCTTGTGCCCATTCCAGCGCGGCGTGCAAGTTGGCGTATTCCACTTCCAAATAATCCAACCAATATGGCATCTTGCGATGATACAACTCTGGTGCAATGCGTTCCGCAAGTTTTAGAAAATAGACGAGGTGAACATCTCTCAGTTGAATCATGTTTTCAGACTCAACTAATTTTTCGCGCGCATACTGGCGCACGGTCTCCAGCAGATAATAGCGCGGCTCATCCCCATGTTCGAGGTCTACAGACACAAGCGATTTATCCACGAGATGTGTTAATAGCTCCAGTGCGTCGGCATTTCCACAAATTGCTTCCGCTGCTTCGAGAGTCCAGCCGCCCATGAAGACCGAGAGCTTGCGCAGAAAAGCCCGCTCTTCATCGGGAAGAAGGTTGTAGCTCCAATCAATTAACGCTCGCAGAGTCTGCTGGCGTGGCAAGGCGGTGCGGCTGCCACCTGTCAGCAATCGAAAGGCATCGTCCAATCGCGTGGCGATCTGTTCCACTTTCAACATTTTCACGCGCGAAGCGGCAAGCTCGATGGCTAAGGCAATCCCATCCAAGCGCTGACAGATCTGCGCGATGGCAGGCGCATTGACTTCGGTCATTTCAAATTCTGGCAAATTTGTTGTGGCGCGTTCCATGAACAACTTGACCGCTTCTGATTCTTCGATGACATGCAATCCGCTTTTGGGATTGGGCAGCGAGAGCGACGGCACACGATACGCATTTTCGCCTTCGATCCCCAAGGCTTCACGGCTGCTGGCGATGATCCGCAATTCAGGGCAGGCATGTAAAAGCGAATCACAAAGCTGCGCACAGGCGTCAATCAGATGTTCGCAGTTATCCACGACCAACAATATTTTCTTCTCATGCATGTAATTGATCAGAGCATCAAGCGGCGAGGTATCCCCTTCTGGCTTGACGCCAAGCGCCGCACAAACGGATTGCGGCACGAGCGCGGGGTCGGTCAGCGGGGCAAGCTCCACCAGCCAGACACCGATTGGATAATCTGCTAATAGCTCCGACGCCACTTGAATTGAAAGCCGCGTCTTGCCGATGCCGCCTGATCCAGTCAATGTCACCAGGCGATTCTTTTCCATACGTCCCTTGATTTGCTCCACTTCCTTTTCACGGCCGATAAAGGTTGTCAACTGCGTGGGCAGGTTGTTCTTTGGTCTGGGGCAATGGAAATTAAGATGCGAATGTAGGCGCAGTGGATCTTTCCTCGATATCACGGAGAACATCTTTGGCAGAAACATGTCGCTCTTCGGGGCTCTTAGCCAGCAGCCGAAGAACCAGATTGTCCAACCATTCAGGAATATCCGTGGTGTGTTCGCTTGGAGGTGCGACCACACCATGCAAGTGCTGCGCCAGAATGGTATTGATCGTTCCTTGAAATGGAGCTAGACCGGTGAGTAGTTCATAAAGAATCACACCGAACGCATACAAGTCAGATTGTGGGCTGGCGGGTTCGCCTTGGATCAATTCGGGAGCGATGTATGCCAATGTCCCTTTGAGAACACCTTCCTCGGTCATGCGCGAATCATCCGATGAGCGCGCCAGACCAAAGTCCATGAGTTTCAAGGTCTGCGAATCGGTGATGATAATATTCTCGAGTTTCAAATCTCGGTGAATGATTCCTTTGGAGTGGGCGTGGTCGAGCGCCTTGCAGATTTGCGCTGCCATCACGAGTGTCTCAGATACGGATGGTGCTGCGATCCCTTTCAGTGTATTCCCCGGAACAAACTCCATTACGATGAAGGGATTCCCTTCCGTTTCCCCAGCGTCAAAGACCGAGACAATATTCGGGTGATTCAACTGTGCCACTGCACGCGCTTCCTGGATCAAGCGGGATCGTCCCTCCGTGCCGATGCCGTCTGTGTTCAGGAATTTGATGGCAACTGCGCGATGGAGCAGGGTATCGTGCGCTTTGTACACGACGCCCATTCCGCCCTTGCCAAGTTCGGAGTCAATTTTATAGCGATTAAGGAGCGTTGTCCCGATCATATGATTTTCCCTTTTCAAATTCGGTCAGCCGTACACGAGATCATATCGAACGAAGGATCACTTCAAGTTCGTCTTTGACAAGCCTGGCGCTGGCGATGCGTTGACTGCGGTCTTTCTCCAGCATGCGGTAGATGAGGTCTGCCAATGCTTCAGGGATATCCGAGTTATATTGAGTCAGGTCAGGTGTCGGCTGGGTGAGGATCGCGGTGATCTTGGCAGTGATATTTTTGTCTGGAAACGGCAGGCGTCCGGTTAACATTTCAAACAGCAGCACACCAAAAGCCCAAATATCTGTACGGGCATCGAGCGTCTCACGGCCGAATGCTTCGGGGCTGAGATAATTCATGGTACCGATCAGCACACCGGACTGGGTCAGATGCGCCTTATCTGCAAGATGGGCAATGCCAAAATCACTCAGGCGCGGAGTGCCGTCCCGCGCCAGCAGCACGTTCGCTGGTTTGAGATCGCGATAGATGATGCCCAGCTGATGAGCCCGCTCTAATGCATTTGCGAGGTCAAGACCGATCTCGACGACCCGCTGACTGGAAAGGTGCCCCTGTGCCGCCAGCACATCCTGCAGGCTGCCGCCCTCCACATATTCCATCACCAGATAATGCTGCCCATACGCTTCAATAGCGGCGATGTATTTAACGATATTGGGATGATCGAGCTGGCGCAGCGCCTCGCCTTCGCGACGGAAACGCTCAAGCACATTCGGCTCCGTGGACAGGACGGCAGAATCAAGAGTCTTGACAGCCACCGCCTCTCCACTCTCCCTGTCAGTTGCCCGGTAGACGATGCCCATTCCGCCCCGTCCAAGCATATCTTTTTCAAGATCATTTATCTCAAAGCGGTTGGCGATAACGAATTTTCCCATGTCGCTACTTAAGAACTGTTTCCAGCGTTCGAGTAATGGAGATCAGCCGCTCGGAAAGCAGGCGGGCGCTAAATTCGTGAAAGGATGCGGCCAGCTCAGGTTCCTTCTGTTTCATCTCGGCAAGTGCCGCGCGAGTCAAGCGATACGCAGTGACAGGCAATTCCGCTATCGCGGACGCGGTGGAAGTTGTACCAAAATACAAGCCAGTCTCCCCGATGGCTGTTCCCAGCCCCAGCGTGCGCAATCTCACTCGTTTTTGATCCCCAAGTTCCAGGTAGACGGAGACGATGCCCATCTCAATAAAATACAAACGATCCGCTTCATCCCCTTGCTTGATGAGGGTTTCGCCTTCCTTGAAGGTGACCCGCTCTAAATAATTTAGCAGGCGTTTGGTGTTGCTTCTTTCGAAGCCGCTATCTGCCAGCTGGGCGCTCAATGTGACGGGCGTGTGCAGCGTTGTCACCTGCTCGATATCAAGCAGCTGCTCCTCGCACCATTCGAGACCGTGATCCAGGTCAGGGAAGATGCGAATCCCATTTTGGCTTTCAGACAAATTATCCAGCTCGAAACGCTTTTGCATTTGAGCGGACAGATTGGTCAGCACCAGGGTGATGCCCTGCGTCTCGGTGATCTGCCTGCATTTGACAAAACTAATGACCGCTGAAGAATCGAATCCACTGACACGGTGGAAGTCAAAAATGAGAAAACGGATCTTCGGCTGAGTGCTGTCATCCAGCCGCACACGCATTTGATCCAGCAGCGCATTGGCGGTGCCGAAAAACAGAAATCCCTGCAATTCAAGGATGTAAATTTGCTGACCTAATTTGTCTTTCAACACCCGCTGGTGATATGTGCAGCGCTCAACATTGCTGGTGACATCTGCACCAGAGAGCGCATGACGAACCACGTTGATGCGGCTGTAATTGACCACAAACAACACGATCGCCGCCGCCAAACCCACTCCGACCCCGACCAAAAAATTCGTTGCGGCGATCACGATCAGGATTAGCAGGGTGACAAAATAGTCACTCCTCGAAAGTTTTTTCCAGCCTGTCACAACCCACTCGACCAGAAATTCCAATCCCAGGAAAAACAACAACCCGCCCAAAAGCGGGCGCGGAAGATAGGCAAGCAGGGATGAGCCAAGCAGAAATATCCCTGCACAAACGATGCCGGTCACGATGCCGGGTAATTTGCCTCTTGCCCCAACGCGAAAGTTCAAGGCTGTGTCGCCAACCATGTGGTAGCCAACCAACCCGCCCAGCAACCCTGAGACAATATTCGCAACCCCAACCGATCTGAGCTCATGATTGAGTTGAATATCCTGCCGCGTGGTTAACTCAAGGGCAGATGCGTTCAGAAGAAAACCGATCACGCTCAGGACCAGAACGATGGCAATGTTGCCGCTCTGCCCGAGGATCGCCATCCAATTCGCCTCCAGCAATTTACTGCCAATCGCAAACGGCTGCCAGATCGCATCGCCGCCTACTTTCCCAAGAAGCAATCCGCGCGTGGTGGCATCCTGAATGGATGTGCCCGTCAGGAAAAATGCAAGATAAAACAGGGCAATGGATCCCAACAATATGGCAGGCATGGTGAGGAAGTGATCGAACCGTTTTAGGGCAAAGAACAACGCCAGCGCAAAGCAAACGCCAGGCAGCCAGAAAATCAATTGATCTGGTTGAAGAAGAAAAGGGATACGGGCAGGGTTGAGCGAAAAATCGGTCATGACACCAAAGGAACCCTGCACCAAGAGCCAGCCGGTCCCTGCCAGAAATCCGCCCATCACAGGGTACGGAATGTAGCGCACAAGTTTCCCCAACCCGAAAGTGCCCAGCGTCAAAAATAAAAGCCCGGTCAATATGGTTGTGAGGGAAATGGTCACAAGGACTGTGGCAAGTTTTTCTGTATCCCCCGCTGTAACAAGTAAACTAACAAGAGAAGCGGCAATGACCGCCATTACAACCGTGGAGCTATCCTGCGTGCTGCTAAACACTCCGGGAACCGAACTGGTCAGTGCAGTACCGATCAGCAAGACCACAGAGCTGACGAGCGAAATGCCGAACCCGTAAGGGAGAAAGGCAGCAAGGTCGCCGTTGAATATCAGGCTGGCTATCGAGAGGGCATAAATTACTTCGAGGATGCCTGTAACTGTCCCCATCATGAGAGCGGGCAGCAAGCGCTGCGGCTGGAATTCATTGCGTAATCGGTCGCTCACTGCCTGATCCATGGTACCCTCCCGCCCGCAATTGAAATGAAATGATATTCGGAAAAATTTGGTTGATTATATCTGGAAATTTCCAACCTGCTCTTTATTGAGGTAAATCCCCAGAGCGCACATGATCCCCACCGGAAGTTATTTACCTACCTTTCCCAAAGCATATGCTACGCCTTGATCAAGTGTCATAGCTTTACCTTCCACATAAGAATTTGCAAAAGCTGCTTCGCCCAAGGCGGTTTTGATCGCCTCATAGGTTCGGTTGTAGTCTGCCTTTCGGTATGCGGTAAATTGCCAATAATCCTTGCAGGTTTCCACCTCCATTGCTCCCAACAAAAGGACGGCATCTTTTATCTTGCCTTGCAGTTTGAGAGACTTGATCAATGAAAACAGGCAAAAGCCTTTATAACGAGCAGTGGGTAAATATTGCGAGATTTGAAGGCTTTCGCGCAAGTGGATGGTGGATTGCTCGATTTCATTGAGGTCGATCAGTACATCTCCAAGCTGCCAAAGAGAACCCGCCAAATGATATGGAGTGCCTCTGTCACGAAGATAGGCAATGCATTCCTCTACTTTTTTCCGTGCGGCTTCATAATTACCACGCCTGCGCTCTGAGGTAAACATATCATTGAGAATAAAAATCTCGCTTGCCTTTAACCCGTATTCCACTTTAATATCTTTTGCCTGACGGTAATATTTAAGCGCTGCTTCATAATTCTCTACATTCGATTCCAGCTGTCCCCGTGCATGAAGCGTGTCTGCAGCGCTGATGCTGTCTCCAACTTCACGAAAAATGGAAAGCCCCTCCTCGATCAAGGATTTCCCATTTTCATAATCTATTTGTCTGAGCGCAATACATCCTTCCCAATAAAGCGCCATGGCAAGATCCCACTTCCCCGCTTCCCCAAGGTCGCGTGCCATTGCCACGCTCTCGGGCATATGTGCGCGATCTGGCATAGTCAGAGTCCATGATCGCCCAGGAGAGTAGGAAAAGCGCAGTCACCCAGCCGCGTTTATCTGCCGAGGGAATGGATCTGTACAACGCAATACTTTCATGAAGGGTTTCGATGGCTGCTTTGGATTCGCCTCTATTTATGAGCATGGGTGCGGTGTTCGTCATGGCGTTGGCACGCAGCAGGTCAAATTCGAAGATGCCATGAGGAATGAATGCAATACCTTTTTGCAGCCATTTCAAGCCTTCTTCGGACGCATCTGACCAATCCAAGGCGTTGGCTATCCGCAACCCGTTTGCAACCGCGTTTTTATTCTCTTCTTCCAAAGACCAATCGAGAGCCGCACGAAAATTATCGAGCTCAACTTTCATTTGTTGAAAGGCTGATTTTTGATCCGCAGTCTTTCTTCTGGATTGATTGTCTTCCGCCAGCTTCACAAAATATTCCAGGTGACGTTCGCGCGCAGTATGCTCCTCCCCGTTTTCGATCAACTTCTCGCGCGCATACTGACGTATCGTCTCAAGTAAATCGTAGCGGACTACATTCCCATGTTCATGATCTGCGACAACAAGAGATTTATCCACGAGACGAGTTAGCAGATCAGACGCATCGGAGTCGCTTGAAACTGCCTCTGCAGCTTCAAGAGTCCAGCCACCCATGAAGACCGAGAGTCTTCGCAAAAGGGTCTTTTCCTCTTCAGAGAGCAGGTTGTAGCTCCAGTCGATCAGGGCGCGCAAAGTCTGCTGGCGAGGCAGCGCGGTACGGTTGCCGCTCGTCAACAGATCAAAGACATTGTTAAGCCGCGCTGCGATCTGTTCCACCTTGAACATCTTCACGCGCGAAGCGGCGAGTTCGATCGCGAGGGCAATTCCGTCGAGGCGCTGGCAGATCTGGGCGACGAAGGAGGCGTTGAATTCGGTCAGCTCAAATTCCAGTTGCGAGGCTTGGGCGCGTTCCACGAACAACGTCACCGCTTCTGATTCCTGAATGATGTTCAGAATGCTTTTTGAATCGGGAAGCGAAAGGGATGGGACGCGATACGCCTGCTCGCCCAAAATATCCAGCGCTTCACGGCTGCTGGTGAGAATTCTCAGGTCAGGGCAGGAGCGCAAAAGTGAAACGCATAATTGGGCACAGGCATCAACGAGATGTTCGCAGTTATCCAGCACCAACAGGATCTTCTTGGAACGCAAATAATTGGTGAGCGCTTCGAGGGGCGAGGTATCCCCGTCTGGAATCACTCCCAGCACGGCACAAACGGATTGCGGCACGAGCGCAGGGTCGGTCAGCGGGGCAAGCTCCACCAGCCAGATGCCCATGGGATATTGTGACAATAACTCCGATGCGACTTGAATGGAGAGGCGCGTTTTACCAACGCCGCCGGAACCCGTCAGCGTGACGAGCCGATGCGTTGCGATCAGGTGGATGACATCTGTCTGATCTTTTTCGCGCCCGATGAAATTGGTCAGGGGGGCGGGTAAATTATTGCGTACGAATTGGAGGGAAGGATTTGTTTGTTTGGCGGGGAGATCAGCCAACCCGCGGGTAAAGGGAAGCCATGCTTCACGTTCGGATTTCGGGATGCCGGCCTTCTCCAACAGGATGAGAGCCAATTCTTTTGAAGGCTTGAGCGCATCGCTTTCAATCCTCCGCAGGGTGATCCTCGCGCAGCCGACTTGATCAGCAAAGGTTTCCTGAGTCAGGTCAAGAGTGCGCCGCTGTTGGCGCAGCCATTTTCCAAAGGTGAGTCGTTTGCTATCAAAGTCTCCCATAAGTTTCATAAATTATATCCATTTTGGCACTATTGAATAGACGGCAACTCTGATTAAATGGCGTAATTCTCGGGCGTATTTGTAGATCCGTTGTGCCTGACTCCCCTATTTTTAAAACCGATATAAAAGCGATATAAGGTTGAAAAACTCTTGATTTTCAATTTTCAAAGACGTATAGTGTAACAAGATAAGTTCAACCACAATTCTCATTATTGAGTGGAGGAAAGAAAACATGAGTGACGAATATTCCTTTGGCATCATCGCAAAAAACAGACGCCGCGAACTGGGGCTGACCCAGGATGAGCTGGCACACCGTGTGGGTTGCGCCCCGATCACCGTGCGCAAGATCGAAGCGGATGACCTGCGCCCCTCGGTGCAGATCGCGGAACGCCTGGCGATGGCCTTGAATATTCCTCTCGAAGAACGGTCTGCCTTTGTGAGGCTGGCACGCACGGAGCGTCCCGTCCTCGAAGAACCAAGTGTCACCCCCATGCCCGCGCCCGAGGAGATCGGCAGCGAGGACCTGAGCGGCCGAGCCATTCGCGGATATGCTCTGGGAGAACGGCTTGGCAACGGCGGGATGGGAGTGGTCTATCGCGCTGTGCAGCCATTGGTGGAACGCGAAGTGGCGATCAAGATCATCATGCCCATGTATGCTAACCATCCAGATTTTATCCGCCGCTTTGAGGCGGAGGCACAGCTCGTGGCACGGTTGGAACATCCGCACATCGTTCCGCTCTATGATTACTGGCGCGAGCCGAGTGTGGCGTATTTGATCATGCGCTTGCTGCGAGGCGGAAGCGTGCAATCCCTGTTACGCGGCGGGACAATGCTATCCTCCGAAACGGTTTTGCGGATGATGGAACAGATCGGCTCGGCACTCAGCTCATCCCACCGTGCAGGAGTGGTACATCGTGACCTGAAACCTGCCAATGTATTACTCGACGAAGACAACAACGCCTATCTCGCGGACTTCGGTATCGCAAAGAATTTGAGCAGCCCGTCCTCAGAGACCCAGGCCAATGTGGTCATCGGTTCGCTTGACTATATTTCTCCGGAGCAGATCCGCTCGGAGTTCGTCCGTCCGCAGACGGATATTTACGCGCTGGGTGTGATGCTGTACGAGCTGCTGACGGGCAAGGTTCCCTTCCGCGGCAACACTCCTTTCGATGTCATGAGCCAGCATTTGAACACACCCCTGCCCATGCTCGACGAACATCGAATGGGGCTGCCAAGATCGTTGGACAATGTGATCGAACGCGCGACAGCGAAAGACCCGCTGGAAAGATATGAAAATGTAGAACTGATGCTGAACGACCTGCGGGCCGCATTAGGCGCTGCTCCGCTTGAGATCAAGAGCAAGGCGATTTCGTTGCAAGACACGATCCCACCGCTCACCGAATTGGACAATCCCTACAAAGGCTTGCGCGCTTTTGTAGAAGGAGACGCGCAGGATTTCTATGGACGCGAAACGCTGGTCCAGAATTTGCTGTCAAAACTCGAAGACACGGGAGAACTGTCGCGTTTTCTGGCAGTTGTCGGGCCGAGTGGAAGCGGAAAGTCATCGGTTGTAAAAGCAGGCTTGATCCCCGCCCTGCGCCTCGGAGCATTGCCCGGTTCGGAGAATTGGTTCATCGTTGAGATGATGCCCGGCGCGCATCCGCTGGAGGAACTTGAAGCCGCGCTGCTGCGAGTCGCGGTCAACCCGCCCTCGTCGTTGATGGAACAATTCCACAAAGACAGCCGCGGACTGATTCGCGCGGTGCGCCGCTCGCTGCCGAACGATCCCAGCATTGACCTGGTGCTGGTCATCGATCAATTTGAAGAGGTGTTCACTCTGGTGCAGGATGAAGCCGAGCGCATGCGTTTTCTAGGATTGCTGGTGACGGCGATCATGGATGAGAACAGCCGCATTCGAGTCATCCTAACCCTGCGGGCAGATTTTATCGACCGTCCGCTCGGGTATGTGGATTTTGGCGAACTGCTGCGTCAGCGCATGGAAGTCATTCTGCCGCTCACGCCTGATGAATTGGAAAGCGCGATCGCTTCGCCCGCCGAACGGGTGGGTCTGCATCTCGAGAGCGGACTCGTGGCTGCGATATTGCGAGACCTCGGCGACCAGCCCGGCACACTGCCTTTGCTGCAATATGCGTTGACCGAGCTTTACGAAAAGCGCGCGGGCAATATGTTGACGAAGTCCGCCTACCATGAGATCGGCGGCGTGCTTGGCGCGTTGGGACGAAGGGCTGAAGAAGTATTCAAGGGCTTGGATCAAGAAGGTCAGGTCATCGCCAGGCAAATATTCCTGCGTTTGGTTACGCTTGGTGAAGGCGTGGAAGATACCCGCCGCCGTGCTTTGATCTCTGAATTGGAAAACCTGAAGCTCAGCGATGTGGACCTGAGGAAATTCTCTAAATCATTCAAGGCGACCTTGAATGCCTTCGGGAATGCCCGCCTGCTTTCTTTGACCGTGACCCGGGCACACGCGGTCCGACGGTGGAAGTGGCGCACGAAGCCATCATCCGCGAGTGGGGGCGCTTGCGCGATTGGCTGGAAGAAAGCCGCTCCCTGGTGCGAATGCAGAGACAGCTTTCCACCGCGGCATCTGAATGGATGGATGCAAAACGTGACCCCAGCTTTTTATTGAGCGGCACCAAGCTGGCGCAATATGAAGGATGGGCAGAGAGTTCGGCGATCGCGTTGACCCAGCATGAACTTGATTATTTAAAGGCTAGCCTCTCTGCGCGAGATCAACGAGAGGTGGAAGAAGCGGAACGTTTACAACGCGAGAAACGGCGCGGAAATTGGCGGAGACGGGAATCCAAGCCGCGCAGAATCGCAAACAAGGTCTGCGAAACACCTAAGACAACGCGCGGTCTTTTCTTAGCGCCGTCCTGGTGAAGGCAATGGTCGCCGCCATTATTGCAGGGGTTATTGTGTACCGCACCCAAACCGGCTATCCAAACGAAGCCATCGCTAGCACCGCCCAGGCAGCAGAAGCCCTTGCTATTCAGGAAAAAGATCACGCAGAGAATGAAGCCAAACTTGCTACCTCACGCGAACTGGCAGCGGCTTCACTAAGCAATTTAGATATTGACCCTGAATTGAGTATTTTACTAGCACTGCAGGCTGAAGCCACAATTCATACAATAGAATCCGAAACATCTTTGCGGCGAGGACTTGTTGTATCGCAGTTGAAATTTGCATTGAATACAAAAAACCAGAATATTCAATCGATTGCATTTAGCCCCGATGGAACACATTTAGCAACCGCAGGCAATGGAGGGTATATTCAGATTTGGGATACTATGACTGGTCTGGAAGTATTGGAACTCGATTCAGTCCCTGAATATACAGATATTACTA